>NZ_JBHIOO010000010.1:0-59882 GCF_042195585.1 Bartonella sp. AS69XJJH
AAAAATACCCCGAAAAGAACTCTTGATTCGCAATAATTGAGGAAAATCATAAAAAGATTTGTTAGAATCAGAAGAAATATTTCTTCTCTAATAGGACTTTTTATATGGTTACACCCTTTGGTAAAATTTTACGGAAACTTCGCATTGATCACTCCGAACGCCTTTTAGATATGGCTAAAAAATTAGATATATCTGTAGCATTTTTATCATCTGTAGAAATTGGCAAAAAGTCTGTTCCTGTAGGACTGGAGGAAAAGATTATAGAGCTTTATGGTTTAGATAAAGCTATGGCTTCTCTCTTAAAAAAAGAAGCCTATTCTTGTCGAAAAAGCATCATAATAAAGCCTTCTACTCCGTTGCAACGTGAAACTGTTGTTGCGTTTATGAGACTTTTAGATGGCTTACATCAAGAAGCGTTAGCAGACTTCAAAGAAACATTAGAAACATTGTGCGAAGCGTGCTTTATAGAGAAATGTTAGAAAATCCTATTCCCTAACTTTTATCCACGTATCCCGTACTTTAAAAAAGATATATAAAATCAATAGATTGTGTACAGTAAAAAGAAACATGGTACGCCCAAGGGGAATCGAACCCCTGTTTCCGCCGTGAAAGGGCGATGTCCTAACCGCTAGACGATGGGCGCAAACCAATGATGAGGCTTATAGAGAGGATCTTGTTACTTCGCAAGCCCTCTGTGTCATTTTTTTTGAAAAAAGTGTGTTTTATTGAATAATTTTTGGACGATTCCTATTTGGATTGTTTCTTTTCAGTTTGAGTAGTAGGCAAAAATGATCAAAACGGCTTTTAAATGTATTTATTTTTTGCATATTTTATCGTTTGTTATCTCTGCTTACCACATAAGAATATTATTTAACTTGTTTGAAAGAAATTTTATACAGAATATTCCTTATTTGATCTTATTATAAAGCAAAAACTGTATAATTTGTGAAGTAGAAAGCAAATATTTATTACAAAATTAATAAATAATACCAATCATATAATTTTTTTATAGGCATAATCCATATATTTCTTTCAGTTTAACAAAATATAAAAATATTATTTATGATAAAAATAAAAATATTAAAGCAATTTTACAGAATATATTAAAAAGTATTTTTCTTATCTTTACTTTTACATATCTGTAAGAAATTTAAAATTAAAAGCGCGTCATTTGTTCTTTCACATATTGAGAAGGTTCTTGATTTGAAAGTGAATTAGCGTGGATAAAGGGCTGCTTTAGATTCTTGACATTTCAATTCGTTAGTTTTTCAAAGGGATGGCAATAAGTTAAGGTAAAATATTCTAATTTTGTAAATTTATTCTCCATATTTATAATATTTCAGAATTATGATGTACATATATTAAGTATTGTTTTTACTTTAATGTAAGGTTCTATTTTGATATATGAGTGCGTTAAGATTTTTGCGTTAAAGATTTATAGTTCAAGCTATGGAATGGTAGGAAGGAATGTGTTATTATCTACTGCTCTACTTTGTTTTATCCATTCTCTTAATTTATCATATGAAAGAATGTTTTTTGTCCAATACTTGTTGATTTAGAAGAGATGTTTTTATTCTTTTTACCAAGTTTTCAATATTCTTTAATTTGTTATTGATTATTGTTTAGAACTTTTCTTTATGGCAACCTGCATTTATCAGTTTTACAGATTTTCATTCTGAATTAGATCTTTTATAAAGATTCTGAAATCTTTGAAGACAATAAATATTATATTTTAGGAATGTTGATTGAACAAGCGGGGATAATTCTATTGGAGAAAATGAACTGAATGGAGCGGGATGTTTCTTTTGTTTTTATGGATGTAAGTATTCTTTGTGTTGATTGGCACATCATTTAAACGATTTTTCAATGAAGATAGGGATCAGTGGTTAATAATGGCAGAAGCTTTAAAAGTTGGTGTTGCGGGACTTGGTACGGTTGGTACTTCAGTTGTTCGAACTCTATGTGAAAAAGCAAATAGTTTAGCTTGTCAATGTGGGCGATTCATCAAAGTCGTTGCTGTTAGTGCGCGGGATAAAAGCCGTAATCGTGGAATTGATCTCAGTGATATAAAATGGTTTGATTCACCTGTGGAGTTAGCTGCTTCTGATGAGATTGATGTTTTTGTAGAGTTAATTGGTGGTGAATTGGATGTGGTGTATACCGCTGTTAAGAGAGCGCTTGAGACGGGACATCATGTTGTAACAGCCAACAAAGCTCTTCTTGCTCGACATGGAGTAGAGCTGGCTATAATTGCAGAAAAAAAAGGGGTTTTTCTTCATTTTGAAGCAGCTGTTGCAGGAGGAATTCCTGTCATCAAAGCGATGAGAGAATCACTTGTTAGTAATCGCATATCGCGAATTTATGGTATTCTCAATGGAACCTGTAATTATATATTAACTCGCATGTTTACGGAAGGTCTTTCATTTAAAGATTGTTTAGCAGATGCACAGAGACTTGGGTATGCTGAAGCAGATCCAAGTTTTGATATTGAGGGAAATGATACTGCTCATAAATTAGCTTTGTTGACAAGTTTGGCATTTGGAACAGCTGTTTCGTTAGATGATGTTTATGTTGAAGGAATTCATAATATTTCGCAAATTGATATTCGAGCAGCTGATGAATTGGGGTATCGGATTAAGCTTTTAGGGGTTGCATTAAAAACGGATTCTGGAATAGAGCAACGCGTTCATCCAACAATGGTACCAACATCCTCAATGATTGCACAGATAAATGGCGTAACCAATGCTCTTTCTATTCAAAGTGATTTATTAGGTGAATTACTGTTTTCTGGTCCTGGCGCCGGAGGAATGGCAACAGCATCAGCCGTTATTGGTGATTTGGCTGATATAGCAAAAGCGCGTTCTGGTTTTCAGTATGCACCTGTTTTAAGACGTCCAGCATTAGAACTTGCTCCTCATAAAAAAGCACGTATTTCGCATCATGCAGGGGGGTATTTTATTCGTTTAAATGTTCATGATCGTACTGGTGTTTTTGCTGCGGTCGCAAGGCATATGGCTGATAATCACATCTCATTGGAGTCGATTGTTCAAAGATCTTTTGTAGAAGATCAAATTGAAAAAACAATTATTTTAATTACGCATGAAACAACAGAGGTGAATGTACGACAGGCACTTGCAGAAATTGAAAAAGATGGACATCTTGTTGCAAAATCTCAATTTATTCGTATTGAGCCTATGGCAGAGAATTGATAACTTTCTTAATAATGACAAAAAGGCAAGCTTGAGTTCTTTTGTCTCTTGTGGAAAATTTTCATCTTTGCCAAAAACTTTATTCTTAGTATTTAATAAGGACTCATATTTTTTCTGGTATTCATTCGGTAGGATTTTTTCATATGCCCACAACTCAGAAGATTTTAAATGGACTTGATCGTATTTTGACGCTTGAATTGGTACGTGTTACTGAACGTGCTGCTGTTGCTGCTGCACGCTGGCGCGGACGTGGCGATGAAAAGGCAGCGGATCAGGCTGCTGTAGATGCAATGCGGCAGGAACTTAATCAATTGCCTATTGATGGTACAGTGGTGATTGGTGAAGGTGAGCGGGATGAAGCGCCTATGCTTTATATTGGGGAAAAAGTAGGTCTTCAAAGTGGATTGGCGATTGATATTGCACTTGATCCACTAGAGGGAACAACACTTTGTGCTAAAAATATTGCCAATTCTTTGGCAGTAGTTGCAATTGCTGGAAAGGGTAATCTCCTTTATGCCCCTGATGTTTATATGGAAAAAATTGCTATTGGTCCTGGTTATCCAAAGGGAGTAGTAGATATAGATGCTTGTCCTACCGATAATATCCATGCTCTTGCAAAGGCTAAAGGAGTGGCTGTTAATCAGATTGTTGTTTGTATTATGGATAGACCTCGTCATGAAAAATTGGTTAATGAAGTACGAGCGACAGGGGCATCGATTCGCTTGATTGGGGATGGAGATGTTGCTGCTGTTATTGATACAACTGATCCAGAAGAAACAGGTATTGATATCTATATGGGAATTGGTGGAGCACCTGAAGGTGTTTTAGCTTCTGCTGCTTTGCGCTGCATTGGAGGACAGATGCAAGGTCGTTTGCTGCTTGATACAGAAGAGAAAATTGCTCGTGCAGCTAAAATGGGGATTAGTGATCCCAATAAGGCTTATACAATGGAAGAAATGGCAAAGGGTGATGTTTTGTTTGCAGCAACAGGGGTGACAGATGGTAATATGCTTTCTGGTGTTAAATTTACATCTCGTTACATTCAAACGGAAACTCTCGTAATGCGCTCCCATACGGGTACAGTCCGTAATATTAAAGCACAGCATCGAGATCATTCAAAATTTGATTAATGTTTTCTTTTTTCGTCCCTAAAAATAGAGGGAGTTTTTTAGGAAAAACGCTCCCATGAAAATAGATACATGGAAGCGTTTATAGATATGAGAATACCTTATTATTATGAGAGCTGGATAGAATGCACCCAGCCATTTTTATCTTCTATGTTCCCTTTTTGAAGGCCAACCAATTGTGTACGAAGCTGCTTTGTAACTTCTCCAACTGTTCCATTTCCAATAATAAATTCTCCCTCTTTATATCTAAAACGACCAATTGATGTGACAACGGCAGCTGTACCACAAGCAAAGACTTCTTTAAGGTGTCCACTCTTTGCATCTTCTTGAAGCACTGCAAAAGAATAAGGACGCTGTTCTATCTTTAATCCTATTTGTTGAGCTAACCTTAAGATTGAATCACGGGTTATCCCTGGAAGGATAGTTCCATTAAGTGGGGGGGTTACAAGTGTATTATTGTCCATAATAAAGCAGACATTCATACCACCAAGTTCTTCAATCCATTTATGTTCAATCATATCAAGGAAGAGTACTTGGCTACAATTGTTTTCAGTTGCCGTTTTTTGTGCCAGTAAGCTTGCTGCATAGTTTCCACCACATTTGGCAGCGCCTGTGCCTCCTGGACCAGCACGGCTATAATCTGTTTCAATCCAGACGCTGACAGATTTTTCTTCTCCTTTGAAATAGGATTCAACTGGAGAGGCTATGATACAAAAAAGATATTCTTTAGAAGGGCGGACCCCCAAAAAGTTTTCATTGCCAAACATAAATGGACGGATATAAAGGCTAGCGTTGGGATGATCAGAAACCCATTTTTGATCAATTTTTACTAATTGATGAACGGCAGCCAGAAAAATATCTTTTGGCAATTCTGGCATAGCTAAACGTTTAGCTGATTCTATAAAGCGTTGTGCATTGGCATCAGGACGGAAGAGCAAGATGCGCCCATCTTTTGAACGATATGCTTTTAAACCCTCAAAAATTTCCTGTCCGTAATGTAAAACGGTACTTGCAGGGTTAATTTCTAAAGCTTTGTATTGAGAAATGATGGCATTGTGCCAGCCTTTGTCTTCAGTCCATTGAATAGTACACATGTGGTCTGTAAAAAATTGACCAAAACCGGGACTTTTCAAAATTTCTTCACATTTTCCTTCTGATAGAGGAGATGGGTGTTTTTCTATTTTAAAGGGAAGCGATGATATGGGAGATTTCATAAAAAAACCTTTTGAGTATGTTTTATTTTTATTAATAAAAATAATGAGATATTTTAATCACAACTCTATTATTAACAAAACCGTTGTGTCAATGTTTTCTTATAGCACACAAAGTTTTATTATAGAACACAAAGGGGCTTATTATAGAATTCAAAGGCTCTATGGTAAGGTAGATATTTTAATTCTATTCTCGCCTCTTTTTCTCAACTTTATGAAGTAAGCTGGAACTTTTGTCTATAATTATCGTTTTCTCAAAATAAGTATCTGAATAATTTCATATATGCATATTTTCTAGAAATTAAAAGGTAAGGGAATTGAGAAAAGGAATCCACTATGATTGATAAAAATTATCACACATATGAAGAACGTATGGCCGCAGAAAGAAGAGAGCGTGAACAACGTGTTTCAATCGCTAAGGGTATTTTTGCTATTCTTCTTGCTGTCGTTATTATTTGGTTTATTTTTGGTTTTTTAGGATCTTTTTTTGCAAAATCTCCTGAACATAGTTCGCGTTATAATACTCCAGAGACAAGCCAAAGCGTAACAACGCCCAAAAAAGATTTAAATTCGCTTCCTTCTGTACCTTATACGTATAAGGGTACGGAGTGATTTTTTCATAAATATAATCTTTTAGATAGAATGAAAATCGACGTAGATTAAAGAATAAAGTAAAGTTAGCACAAAGACATAAAAAAGATTGGACGATTTTAACTTCTGAAGTTTTTGATAAGTAATTAAACGGTATGGAAATAAATCATGCAACGGTTGTTAAAACCGTTGCATGATTGGTTTAGCGTGTGATGAAGCAGCTTCCACCAGAGCTTTTAATGGATTCACAAAGGATTATGGCTTCATTACGGTCTTGCGTTTGAATCCGAACACGGTAATAAGTACCTTTTCCTGGTATAAAAGCGGGTTGAATATTTAAAGAACGGGCACCGATAAGGAACCCAAATTTAGATTTCATATTTTTTAAAGAATTTCTAGCTAGCTCATGCGTTGGCTGAGATGCAAGTTGTACGTAATAACTTTCTGAATTTTGTGCTACGACTCTGTTTGGTGATGTGGAGCGAGACGCGGCTGGTGTTTCAACTTGTGTATTTCTTTCTGCATGAGAAGGAATAGGGATAAATTTTTCTTCAATATTTGAGCTAGAAGTATTTTCTGCGATTATTTTATCAATATTATTTTTGAGATCATGATCTCTTTCTTGGTCGTTTATATCAGAATCATGCGACGAAACAAGGAGCGAATCTTGAAGTTCATTAGAATCTTGATCAGTGCTTTCTTCAGATTGAGCAGCAGTTTTGCTCTTTGTTTGATGCGCAGGGGCTAGTGTAACTGTACCATCTTGATTTACAATAACAGTTTGTACTTCTTGCGTGGGAATAGTATGGTTTATGGCTTCTGTGACTGCATCTTCAACATCAGATTCATTTAAAGAAGATGAGGAAATGTTTGAAGATTCTCCAGGATTTAATTCTTTTAAATTTTCAGGTTGTTCAGAGTTATCAATAAGAAATTGTTGTGTATTTTCTTGTTTCTCATTTTGTTCAGTTGTTTGTTTATAGATATCTAAATTATGTGCAACATCCTTTTTCGGTTCAGTTGTTTCTGGTTTGAATTTAAAAGGCCTATTATCAGCGTGGATAATGACCGTTTCTTCATTTTTTTGTGATGGCATAAAAAAGTGAGAATAACCAGCAAACCCAATTCCTATTAAAATAAGTATAAAAATACCTCTAATGAAAGTTTTACCGAAAATAAAACTTTTTAAGGGAGGAGGAGCTGGTGGATGCGTGGAAACTTCATCTGCGCTTGTGTATGATGAATTCTCGCTAAAAGGGGGAAAATCATATTCCGTATTGGCAGAAGACAAATAGTCGGAATTTTGTTCTTTAGAGTTTATGTAAACACCTTCTTTTGAATTTTGCATAGATTGATGAAAAACTTCACTAAAAATCTCATTTTTCTGTTGGTTTTGAGACAAATTATCCGTTGGGACATTTCCTACATTGAGTACATCAGCAAATTCTTCTTCTAAACCACTACTAGTTGGCACATCATATTCTGGCGCTTCATACGGGACTTCTGGAACCATAATAGGGCCAGTTTTTTCTACGATTTCCTCTGAAAATTTATAAGTATCAACATTGGGAGGGGGAGTATCTCTGTGCGTATAGTTGTGGGAAAAAAAGCCATCCGTTTGTTTTGTATTCAAAGAGGGTGACGAGGAAAGAAACTCATCTAAATTGGTTTCATTATATGAAATTTCTCTATTTTGGTTAGAGGTATCTTCGGTGTTATTGATATAATGGGCTTGAGCCTCATTATATATTGGAACTTTTTCGCTATAAGTTTCTTGCTGTGAAGGGCTTTCTTCAAAAGAATGGGGATAATTGGTTGTATGATCTTCTTGTGAATCCCCCTTTAAATAAGAGTGTCTATCAACTGGTGAAGAATCCAAAGGTGAAGAGAAGGCACTTGTTGTTTGATTTCTTGCAGTGTTTTGTCTTTCTAACACAAGATTAGAAGATGAGAAAAACTCATCTTTCTCTGTAGAAGAGGAGGCATCAGGATAATCTTTTTTAATCCAATTTTCTTGATCAGCTGAAATTTTATAGGGATGGTTTATGGGAGTCTCATAGAGGTTTTGATTGTCATCATAAGTTTTTTGTATATTCGTAGTCTCAGGCTGTTGTGAATTTGTTTGTGAAAAACGATAGGTTTGTTCAATAGATTCTGGAATCTCTTTCTTATTTTCGTGTCTTTCAGATTTATCAAAAAAGAAATTTTCTGTTCCTGATTGTGACATAAGATTACTTTTTTCAAGAAAAGGATCAGTACTGCTTGCTGTTGTGTTCTGTTGAGGGGATTGATTCTTTGGGATTGGTAATGGAGAAAGCGCATCTAAAATTTGTTCTTCATCATGACTGCTAGGTGAATAATATTTCTCTTCAGATAAATTATTTCGTTTTGAATGGTTGAAAGAAGCAGTTTG
This sequence comes from Bartonella sp. AS69XJJH, assembly GCF_042195585.1. NCBI lineage: Bacteria > Pseudomonadati > Pseudomonadota > Alphaproteobacteria > Hyphomicrobiales > Bartonellaceae > Bartonella > Bartonella sp. AS69XJJH. The sequence goes on from NZ_JBHIOO010000010.1 coordinate 8,552, forward strand.
TGCAATATCTGAGGCTGTTGCGTTGCTGGTTGCATGCAAGTCCCATTGTTTTTTTTGATCATCGAACGGTAAGTCATGTGCTAAATTATTTTCAAGTTCCTCTTCTAGAAAGGACAAATCAAAATTATCATCATGGGATGATGTTTCGGGGTGAGATGTTGATCGATCTGTCTGTAAAGAAGATTGCTCATTTTGGTTTCCGCTTTGTTTATGCGGATTAAAAATGCGCGTAAGTCTTTCCAAAGGATCATGGTGTTCATGATCGTGTTTTGTTTCGTGTAGATTTTTGCGATCGTTATCGCTCATAGCTTTTCTCACATGGTGATTTGCATCTGGGTGCAATCAATGGTTGATTTTGATTTGTTATATTAAAATTATAAATTTTCCCCCTCTCATGCAAGGATACATGAAAAAGTTTATCAATAGAGTATCTATTGTATGTATTTATAGAACTTTTTCAACGCATTTCTATTGGTGCCTCGACTCCTATGATGGTAAGTCCTGATGATAAAATATTGATAACAGCTTGTATCAACCCCAATCTTGCAAAGGATAACTCTTTATCATCAGGTTGAATAAAGCGTAAATTGAGACTTTCACTCCCTTTATTCCAATGGGTGTGAAAGCTGGAGGCAAGGTCATAAAGATAAAACGCTAATCGATGCGGTTCCTTATGAATGACGGATTGTTCAATGATCCGTGGATATTCAGAAAGTTTGCGTATTAACAATATTTCATGGTCATCTGTTAATCGATGAAGATGGGCGATTAATGTATCATTTGAAAAGCTTTTAATATGAAGCGCTTCTTGTGCTTGACGAAAGACTGAGTGACAACGTGCACTTGCATATTGTACGTAAAAGATGGGGTTATCTTTTGATTGTTCTGTTACTTTTGCAAAATCAAAATCAAGAGGTGCTTCACACTTACGGTATAGCATCATAAAACGCACAGGATCACGCCCAACCTCTTCGACAACATCCCGTAGAGTAACAAAAGATCCTGCTCTTTTTGACATGCGTACAGGATGACCGTTGCGAAAAAGTTTTACCAATTGACATAAGAAGACACTTAATTTAGCTTTATCCCCAGAAACTGCTTTTGCCATTGCCTCTAGCCGCTTTACATAGCCAGCATGGTCTGCGCCTAGAATATAAATCATTTCATCAAAATGACGATTAAATTTATCCCGAAAATAAGCAACATCAGCAGCAAAGTAAGTATAAGAGCCGTCAGATTTGACTAACACACGGTCTTGGTCATCACCGACATTTGTTGAACGGAACAAAGTTTGTTCGCTTGGTTCCCAGTCTTCTGTATTTTGTCCCTTGGGAGGGGGGAGTTTTCCTTTGTAGATATAACCATTTAAAGTGAGATCGTTGATGGTGTTACGAATGGCGCGTGCATTATCTGCATAAAGCATTCGCTCAGAGAAAAAGATATCATGATAAATATTAAGAGCAGCCAAATCTTCGCGAATCATGGACATCATTGCATGAATTGCACGTTCTTTCACAAGAGATAAGGCTTCGTCTTTATCCATCGTGAGGAGTTGGTCACCAAACTCTTGAGCAAGCGATTGACCCAATGGTATCAAGTATTCTCCAGGATAGAGTCCTTCTGGAATTTCATTAATTTCTTGCCCAAGAGCCTCACGATAGCGCAATAGGACAGAGTGGGCGAGGACTTCTATTTGTTGACCAGCATCATTGATATAATATTCTTTCGTAATGTTATAGCCCGTAAATTGCAGCAAATTGGAGAGAACATCCCCAACAACCGCTCCGCGGCAGTGTCCTACATGCATTGGTCCTGTCGGATTTGCTGAGACATATTCAACATTGATGCGTTTTCCTTGTCCCATTGGGATACGACCATAAGAAGTGCCTAATTCAAGCATGGATTTTATAGCATCTTGCCAAAATAATTTTGTAAGCTTTATGTTTATAAAACCAGGACCGGCAACATCTATATTTTCGATAGAGGTATCATTTTTAAGAAGTTCTATGATTTTATCTGCAAGTGCACGTGGATTGATTCCAATAGATTTTGCAAGCACCATAGCAGCATTGGTTGATAAATGACCATGGGAGGAATCACGCGGAGGATCAACAGTGATTTTTGATAAATCTAGATCTTCTCCATTTTTCCCTTTTATATCAGATAATTCAATTGATCTCTTAATTTTTTTTTCGAAGTTTTTAAAGATATTCATATTTAGCTTCCATGATGATGCCAAAAGCCATTAAACGAAATGATCTGTATGGTCAAATAAACGGTGATATTCACGTAGAGCGTAGTGATCCGTCATGCCTGAAAGAAAATCAGCAATCAAACGTGCTAACTCTTGATTTTTTAAGTGCACTGTTTTGCTCTGCCAACTTTCAGGCATTGTATTTGGATTTTCATAATAACAATTGAATAATTTTTGTACAATGCATTTTGCTGCATTGCGACGACTAAGAACTTGTTCATGGTAGTAAAGATTTTTAAATAAAAAGTTTTTTAGTTCTTTTTCATAAACGGTCATTGTTGGTGAAAAGGTGACAATAGTTTGTTTTGCTTGGTGAATATCGTTTATGCTTGTTGGTTTGATGCGTGCTAAATTTTCTTGTGATTGTTTGATAACATCTTCAACCATGGTTGTTATTTGTCTTCGTACAAGTGTGTAACCGCGACGCGCTTGGTCGAGGTGGGGATGCTCATCTGTTATATCTTTTAATATTGCTGCTGTTAGTGAAACATGTTCAAATTGATCGAGTGTTAAAAATTGCGAACGTAGACCATCATCAATATCATGCGCATTGTATGCGATATCATCTGCAATAGCAGCACATTGCGCTTCTAGTCCTGCAAAACAATCGAGTGCAAGGTCTTGCTTTGCATTGTATTGTAAAATATCAATAGGAATCTCCTTATCCTTCGCGTTGGGACCTAAAAGGGGACCATTATGCTTTACAAGTCCTTCAAGGGTTTCCCATGTAAGATTAAGTCCATCAAAGTTTGCATAGCGCTGTTCTAGTTTTGTGACAATGCGTAATGCTTGTGCATTATGATCAAAGCCGCCATAATGTACCATGGCTTCATTAAGAGCATCTTCTCCAGCATGGCCAAAGGGCGTATGTCCAAAGTCGTGAACAAGGGCAATGGCTTCGGCAAGGTCTTCATCAAGACACAGGGCACGGGCTAATGTTCTTGCAATTTGAGAAACCTCTATGGAATGGGTTAGGCGAGTACGATAATGGTCGCTTTCGTCAGCAATAAATACTTGCGTTTTATGTTTAAGACGTCGAAATGCATTAGAATGGATAATACGATCTCTATCTCGTTGAAAAGGCGAGCGTGTGGTGCTCATCGTTTCATAGAATAATCGACCACGGCTTGTTTGCGGATGAGCACTGTACACTGCTCGAGATTGGTAATTGAAGTTGATATTGCCTATATCCATTGCAAGCTGCCCATTATCATCTTAAAATTAAGAGTGGTTTATGAAAAATAAACTTCTCTTTGAGTATGGGATACTCTTTCTTGATGGTTTAATGCAAGGATATATAAAATGAATGTGAAAATTTCAGATGCTGCTGCCAAAAAAATTGCACAGATACTTTTGCGTGAACCCGATAAAATAGCATTACGTATTTCTGTTGAAGGTGGTGGGTGTTCAGGTTTTTCTTATAAATATGACTTGGTTTCTGAAATGTGTGAAGATGACCGCGTTCTCAAAAAAGATGGGGCAGTTGTGTTTATTGATTTACTATCACTTCCTTTCATGGAAGGAGCTGAGATTGATTTTGTTGATGATCTTATGGGGCAGTCTTTTCAAATCCACAATCCCAATGCTGTTTCATCATGTGGTTGTGGTGTAAGTTTTTCAATTTAAAATGATGGCTGTGTGATATTGTTTCTTGAAAAAAATATCATGTTGGTCAACAATGTAAAAATGAGTATTCTTATAAAAATAACGCACCGATGTATATGGTTGTGCGTGGTATTTACTTTATTGACTTGGAGCCACTGTGCTTTTTCTGAAGAAGGAGAAGGAAAAGATCAGCAGCAGGGACAATCAAGGAGTTTTATTGTAAAGTCTCAAGAGCAGGAAAAAGAAAATTTAGCATCTCAAACACAACTCATTTTGAATGCTCGGTTAACAAATAGTCAGCCGAATATTGAAAAAGGGCTTGTCTGGCGGGTTTATGCCCCTATTCTAGGGATTGATAATAAATTACCATTAGTGGCAATCTATAAGGGGGGAAGTGCACGTTTTAATCTCGAACCAGGAAGTTATCTTGTTCATGTCTCATTTGGTCATATGAGTTCTGTACGCCATATTCGCCTAGAAAATGGACAGAGTCTTGTAAAAAACTTTAATCTTGAGGCTGGTGGTGTCATTTTAAATGCAACATTGCTCAATGGTGTAATGAATGAAAAGGAATTACGTTTTACCATTTATGAGGATGAAAAAGAAAATGATGATACGGGGGTGATTTTATCAAATATTAAACCCCAATCAGTTGTGCGTTTAAAAGCTGGCCGCTACCATGTTGCTTCCCATTATGGTTCTATTAATGCGACGGCTCGTTTGGATATTCAAGTGGATGCTGGTAAAATGACAGAAGTTACCCTTGAACATCAGGCTGCTCAGATCGTCTTAAAGCTGGTACGACAAGAAGGAGGGGAAGCGCTTGCAAATACAAGTTGGTCTATTGCCAATGATTCTGGTGATATCGTTTATGAAACAGTTGGTGCTTATGTTTCACTCGTGTTAGCAGAGGGAGAGTATATTGCAATTGCTAAAAATAAAGATAAAATCTATCAAAAAGTTTTTTCAGTCGTTTCTGGTCGTGATGAGGATATAAGTGTGGTGGCGAATGAACAAAATATGCAACGAATTGATGAAGATATGGATTGATCGTTGTTCATGGGGGTAAACTATGATGAGAGACGGGGTATGAGTTTTGATTGAAATTTCAACAGTTGGTGTGTTTTTTGCTGGGGCTCTCTCTTTTTTATCGCCCTGTGTTTTGCCGTTGGTTCCTCCTTATTTATGCTATATGGCAGGTATTGGTATTGATGATTTTCGTTCAGAAAATCACGGTGAGAAAGTCTTTATACGGTGGGCTTTATTGTCTTCTGTTATTGCTTTTGTTCTTGGATTTACGACTGTTTTTGTTGCCTTAGGTGCCAGTGCGAGCACAATTGGGAAATTCATCGGTTATTATCGTGATTGGTTTGCCCTTGCTGCTGGAATTGTCATTATTATTTTTGGTTTAAATTTTTTGGGGATTTTCAAGATCACTTTTTTATTTCGTGAAGCACGTTTTCAGACCAAAAGAACACCTGCTGGTCCTTTAGGGGCGTATATTATTGGTTTAGCTTTTGCCTTTGGTTGGACACCGTGTATTGGGCCCATTTTAGGTCCTATTATAACGCTGGCTGGAACAAAAGAAACTGTGGGAGAGGGAGCTATCCTATTAGCGGTTTATGCATTAGGTCTTGCTATTCCTTTTATGTTGGCAGCTTTATTTTCGAGCAGTTTTATGCGATTTTTAGGAGCTTTTCGTATTCATTTAGGAAAAGTTGAAAAAATTATTGGTGTTTTTCTTATTCTTACAGGGATTTTGTTTTTAACAGGCTCTATGCAGGATCTTTCATTTTGGCTTTTAGAACATTATCCTTCGTTGAGTTATATTGAAGATATTCGTTGGCATGATATTATGAATTTTTTTGGATTTTCTCGTTAGTCTTATGTGTTTTTATGGTTAGAAGTTGTCTTTCTATTGTTCTTGCCGCAGGTGAGGGGACGCGCATGAAATCGTCTCTGCCTAAGGTACTTCATAAAATTGCTGGATTGCCTCTTATATGCCATGTTCTAAAACAAATAGAATTGGCAGGCTCTTCACAATTAGCAGTCGTTGTGGGATTTGGTGCTAAGGAGGTTACGCACGTTGTTCAGTCATTTGTAAAAGATGTGATGATTTTTGAACAAAAAGAGCGTTTAGGAACAGCTCATGCTGTTTTGTCTGCTCGTTCAGCTTTGCAAAAGGAAGTGGATGATGTTCTCATTGTTTTTGGGGATACGCCTCTCATTCAGCAAGATTCATTGCACCAGATGCGTGCACAGCTTGCTGATGGAGCAGATGTTGTTTTTGCAGGTTTTCATACCAAAAATCCAACAGGTTATGGGCGTCTTCTTGAAAAAAATGGTCAATTGATCGCAATTGTAGAAGAAAAAGACGCTAGCGATGAAGAAAAAAAGATTTCTTTTTGTAACGGCGGAATACTCGCTATGCGTGGAAAACATGCACTTTCTCTTTTAGAGCAGGTTGGTAATAATAATGTGAAAAAAGAATATTACTTAACAGATATTGCTTCTCTTGCAACACGTGAAGGATTAGATGTGCGTGTTGTTGAAGTTCCTTTTGAAGATATTGTAGGAATTAACAACGCTCTTGAGCTTTCTGAAGCTGATTCTTTGTGGCAAAAACGTAAAGCGCGCGATTTAATGTTATCGGGTGTTACACTCTTAAAGCCAGAAACACTCTATTTTTCTTATGATACAGAAATTGAACCAGGGGTGGTGATAGAACCAAATGTTTATTTTGGGTTAAGCGTAAAAGTACAATCTGGTGCTGTTATTCATGCATTTAGTTATCTCGAAGGTGCTGTGGTTGGTAGAGATGCACAGATTGGTCCCTATGCACGTTTGCGTCCTGGAACAGAGTTGGCGAAGTCCGTAAAGATTGGAAATTTTTGTGAAGTCAAACAAGCTAAGATAGGAGAATCTTCTAAAATCAATCATTTAAGTTATATTGGTGATGCTGAAATTGGTGCACATACCAATATTGGAGCCGGTACAATTACTTGCAATTATGATGGATTTAACAAATATAAAACCATGATTGGTGATCATGCTTTTGTTGGGTCTAATACAGCACTTGTTTCCCCATTGGTAATAGGGGATGGTTCTTATGTTGCTTCAGGAAGTGTTATTACTGAAAATATTCCTATGAACAGTATGGCTTTTGGGCGTGCACGACAGGTTATAAAAGAGGGATACGCCACAAAATTTCGAGAGCGCTTGTTAGAAAACAAACAGAAAAAATAATTATTTTCAGTCTATTCCTTTGTTTCGTGTTAATCTGATAATCGATAGAATGTTTATTCTTAAAGATTGCCGTACTCCATGTTTGAATTATTTTATTATTTATAGTTTTAAATAAAGGCTGTTGGATTGTTTTATAAGATTTAAATCTTAAAGATGTGGGTTGGAGCTTTTTAATGTGTGGAATTATTGGAATTCTTGGAAAGAGGTGTGTTACGTCTTCTTTGGTTGAGGGGTTAAAACGTCTTGAATATAGAGGGTATGATTCATCTGGGGTGGCAACAGTCTATAATGGGCATCTTTATCGTGTACGTGCTGAGGGGAAGCTCGTTCATTTAGAAGAAAAATTAAAAAAAACACCTCTGGAGGGAAGTTTAGGGATTGGTCATACCCGTTGGGCTACGCATGGAATTGCTGTTGAACGCAATGCGCATCCCCATGTGACTGAAAAGCTTGCGATTGTTCATAATGGTATTATTGAAAATTTTGTAGAATTGCAAAAGGAACTCATAGAAGATGGTTATATCTTTGAAACAGAGACGGATACGGAAGTTATTGCACATTTAATAACGCGTGCATTAAAAGATGGTCTTTCTCCGCAAGAAGCTATGCGTACCAGTTGGAAAAGACTGCAGGGGGCTTTTGCTATTGTTCTTATTTTCGAAGGTGAAGATAACCTTATGATTGCGGCTCGTTCTGGTCCACCTCTGGCAATTGGTTATGGAAAAGATGAATTTTTTGTGGGGTCAGATGCGATTGCTTTGGCACCATTCGTTGATCATATTAGCTATATGGAAGATGGGGATTGGGCTGTTCTCACACGGGAAGGCGTCACAATTTACGATGTATATAATCAACCGGTAAAACGTCCTGTGACAACATTACTTGAAGAGGCTTTATTGATTTCTAAGGGTAATCATCGCCATTTTATGCACAAGGAAATGTTTGAACAACCTGAAGTGATTTCTCATAATTTGGCGCATTATCTTGATCTTGGAAATTATGCCGTTCGACCTTTTAAGAATTTGATTGATTGGAAAAATATTCATCGTCTCCTTTTTGCGAGTTGTGGAACGGCTTATTATTCAACCTTAGTTGCGCGCTATTGGTTTGAGAAATTTGCTGCTTTAAGTGTTGATAATGATGTTGCTTCGGAGTTTCGTTATCGTGAACCTCCTATAACCTCTGATGTGTTGTCGCTGTTTGTTTCTCAATCTGGTGAGACAGCTGACACATTGGCTTCTTTGCGTTATTGTCGTGAGCGGGGTGTAAAAACAGCAACAATTGTGAATGTAGAGCAATCAACAATGGCAAGGGAGGCTGATTTTATTCTCCCAACACTTGCCGGACCGGAAATTGGTGTTGCTTCAACAAAAGCTTTTACCTGTCAATTGGCAACGCTTGCTTCATTAGCACTTAGTGCTGCTAAACAACGTGGTTGTCTCTCGGTTCAAATGGAACAGCAGTTGGTTCAACAGTTGGCAGAAGTTCCACGTATTTTAAACGAGGTCTTAAAATTAGAGAGCAAAATTGAATGTATTTGTCGTAATTTGGTGAATGCAAAAAGTGTTCTTTATCTGGGACGTGGGACTTCTTATCCGATTGCTTTGGAGGGAGCCCTTAAACTGAAAGAGCTTTCTTATATTCATGCTGAAGGTTATGCGGCGGGTGAGTTGAAGCATGGACCAATTGCTCTGGTCGATGAGACAATACCCGTTATTGTTGTTGCACCTTATGATCGGTGGTTTGAAAAAACTTTTTCTAATATGCAAGAAGTGAGTGCGCGTAATGGTCGTATTATTTTAATAACCGATAAAAGGGGAGCAGAAGTAGCTTGTCTTAACACTTTATCAACGATCACTTTGCCAGATGTTCCAGAATTTATTGCTCCTATCATTTATGCACTCCCTGTTCAGTTAATCGCTTATCATACGGCTGTTTTATTAGGAACAGATGTCGATCAACCCCGTAATTTAGCAAAATCAGTCACGGTTGAATAAAAGTATATTTCTGAATCTTTTGGAGAACAATCAAGTGTAAGAAATTGATTTATAATGATAGCTTATTTTTCCACTTTTCTCTGTTGAACGAGGATACCGGAGACAGGATTTTTCGTTCTAAATTCTTTACGATAAAACAAAAAATATTTTCTACCTGTCAAAAAATGGATCAGCTATGTGAATATAATGATAAAATAAGATGCAATATCGCTTCTACTCTTTTCATGCAAGAGTAAATCAGATTGAGAGAAAAGACGCTGTTGTCGATTTGTTACTCTTTCATGAAACATAAAGATGGTAAGGTATTGCGTAGATCATTTATGGGTTACTCTAAGAGAGGAAACCGCATTTGAACAGAGAGGTATTTTTTTTATTAGAGGGTCTTTGTTATCCTGCTCGCAATAGGCGAGCAGCATCGTTGTGTCCGAAAAGGTAAAGGAGCAACCGTAAAGCTTGTCCTTGCTGAGAAGAAAGATGAGGATCACGTTGTAAAAATAAACGTGCATCTTTTCTTGCCATTGACAAAAGATCACTATGAACAGCAAGGTTTGCTATATGAAATTCAGGGACTCCGGATTGTTTTGTACCTAAAAGCTCTCCTTCGCCTCGTAGGCGCCAATCTTCTTCAGCGATTTCAAAACCATCTTCTGTATTGCGGATAATATTAAGGCGTGTTGCTGCTGTTTTAGTCAGTGGATCTTTATAAAGCAAAATGCAGGAAGATTTTTTATCGCCTCGTCCTACACGTCCACGTAATTGGTGCAGTTGTGAAAGGCCAAAAAGTTCTGCATGTTCGATGATAATGATCGAAGCATCTGGAATATCTACTCCCACTTCAATAACAGTAGTTGCAACTAAAATACGTGTATTTCCACATTTAAAAGATGCCATAGCGGCTTCTTTTTCTGTTGTAGACATTTTCCCATGGATCATACCAACGTGTGCTCCAAAGCGTTCATGGAGAAATGCAAAGCGGTTTTCAATTGAAGTGAGATCAAGAGCTGTCGATTCCTCCACTAAAGGACAAATCCAATAGAGCTTTTCTCCTTTTTCTAATGCAATTGCGATTCGCTCTATAAGCTCATGAAGACGTTTCAAAGAAAGCATTGCTGTTGTAATGGGTTGTCGTCCCATTGGTTTTTCGGTAATTTTAGATACATCCATATCACCAAAAGCTGTTAAGACAAGTGTGCGCGGAATGGGCGTGGCGGTCATAACCAGCATATCAGGTTTATTGCCTTTTTCTGTAAGAGCAATACGTTGATGGACACCGAAACGGTGTTGTTCATCAATAATAGTTAAGGCAAGATTGTTATAAGTGACGCTGTTTTGTATGAGAGCATGGGTTCCGATGACAATAGAAACATGACCTGATGAAATATCATTCAAGATATGTGTCCGCAATTTTCCTTTTTCTCGTCCTGTTAAAAGAGTTGTTTGTAATCCGACCTTTTCGGCAAGAGGAGCAATGGTGGCAAAATGTTGCCTAGCAAGTACTTCGGTTGGTGCCATTAAAGCTGATTGTCCTGAATTTTCAGCAATTTGTGCCATTGCCATCAATGCAACAACAGTTTTTCCTGCGCCTACATCACCTTGAAGCAGTCTTAGCATCGGTTCTGATGAAGCAAGATCATTTGCGATATCTTCTACTGCTTTTTTTTGTCCGGTTGTGAGTTGAAAGGGGAGGACATTAAGCAATTTTTTAGTATAAATTCCTGTTGAGGGTCGAGAAGTGCTAACAAGAGATTTGGTTTTCAAACGCACGAGTCCTAGCGCCAATTGACAAGCGAGCAATTCATCATAGGCAAGACGTTTGCGTGCTGTACTTTCTAAGGATAGATCATCGGGATTAATGGGCGCATGGATACGGTGTAAAGCAACAGAAAAAGAAGAAAAATTTTGCTGCTTTTTCACATTTTCATCTATCCATTCTGGGAGGAGAGGAATAAAATCAAGAGCGTTTTGTATGGCGCGTCTTAGTGTTTTTGCAGCTAGTCCTGCAGTAGAGGGATAGACAGGTTCGATGAGAGGAATCTGATTTGATTGTTCGCTTGGAGCAATATAGTCGGGATGCGCCATTGAAAATTGTCCATTAAACCATTCAACTTTTCCTGATACAGTGACTTTTTTTCCTTTGGGGAGTTGTTTTTTTAGCCAAAGAGGTTGAGCGTGAAAAAAGACTAAATTTATTTTTCCTGTTTGATCATGGGCAATAACACGATAGGGGATTTTGTTGTGACCACGGGGCGGTGGTTGATGTTGATCGATGATAATTTCGAGCGTAACAGTGTCTCCTTCTTTTACACAAGCAATGCTGGGACATATTCTGCGGTCTATGACGGAATGAGGCATTAATTGAAGAAGATCAATAAGGGTTGCTTCGCGTTGTGTAGGATTAACATTTAAGAGTTTGGTCAGTAAACCATAGGTTTTAGGTGTAATACCAGAAAGAGTTCGAATAGAATTAAAAAGAGGGGTAAGAAGATTTGGAGGCATGAGCAAATTTAACCTGCTCTTTTTGTTTTTTCTAGACCTTTAGAAGAGCTTTTTGGGGATAAAGTCATAAAGAGGAGGTTTCTTTATTTACACATTGAATTTTAGGAAGAAAAATTAATATTTAAAGATAAATACAATAAAAGGGTGTAAAAATTAAAGTGCTTAGATGAGGTATATTATTTTTCTTTTTATTTTAGGTATTTATTTGCTGTGAATAGAAGCCTTTTCTTGATAGAACTCTCTTATAAATATTAATAAAATTGGGATATTGCTTCTATGTAGGATGATGAACTTATAGCTTTAAAGTTATGATAAAAAGGAGTTTTTTCTTTTATAAGGGATGCTGTTTGGCATTTATTTTGTAGTGGGAAATTGTGAGAGTGGTAAAAAATAAAAATAAAATGCAAGAGAACAAAAATTCTCTTCCTCGCTTTATTCATTTGAGAGTGCATTCAGCTTATTCTTTACTCGAAGGGGCTTTAAAAATCCCTCAAATTATTCAACAAGCGATTTCAGATCATGCACCAGCGGTTGCTATTACCGATACCAATAATTTATTTGGTGCTTTGGAATTTTCGCAGCATTGTCTTTCTCATGGGGTTCAACCTATTATTGGTTGTCAGCTTGCTGTTGATTTTTGTGATGAAAATGATCATTCAGGTTTGGTTAAATGGCGTAATTCTTCTAATTTTTGCTCTATTGTTCTTTTGGCTGCGAGCAAAACCGGTTATGCTCATTTGGTTCGTCTTGTCAGCCGTGCTTATCTTGATAAATGTGATACTGATCCTCCTCATATTAAAGCTAATTGGTTGTCGGCACACAGTGAAGGAATAATTGCTTTAACGGGAGGCAAGGGAGGGCCTATTAATCTTTCTTTGGCGGAAGAGAAAAAAGAACATGCTGTTGAGCGCTTAATTTATTTGAAAAAATCTTTTGCTGATCGTCTTTATGTGGAATTACAACGGCATGGCTCTTATGATCGGAGAGTAGAGGCTGATCTTATTGAATTGGCTTATGCACATGAAATTCCTCTTGTTGCGACAAATGAAGCCTTTTTTCTGAAGAGAGAGGGGTATGAAGCGCATGATGCGCTGATGGCTGTTTCAGAAGGACAAATAGTCTCTAATCCAGATCGTAAACGTGTGACGCCAGATCATTATTTGAAGTCACAAGATGAAATGATTACACTGTTTTCGGATCTTCCAGAAGCTTTAGAAAATAGTGTTGAAATTGCATTGCGTTGCCATATTGCCACACCTCTTCGAAAACCGATATTGCCTCGTTTTATAGAACAATCTGCTAATTCAGAAAATACTTTGGAAGTAGAAGATAGTGAGTTGTTAAATCAGGCTAAAGCTGGTTTGAAGATGCGGCTTGAAACAATTGGATTGGCTGAAGGGTATACGATTGCAGATTATGAGCAGCGACTTGATTATGAAATTTCAGTTATTACACGTATGCAATTTTCGGGATATTTTCTTATCGTTTCAGATTTCATAAAATGGGCAAAGGTTCATGATATTCCCGTTGGACCAGGACGGGGTTCTGGTGCTGGTTCACTTGTTGCTTATGCATTGACGATTACTGATGTTGATCCCTTGCGTTTTTCTCTTCTCTTTGAACGTTTTCTCAACCCAGATCGTGTTTCGATGCCAGATTTTGATATCGATTTTTGTCAAGAGCGGCGCGAAGAAGTTATTCAATATGTTCAAAAAAAATATGGACGTGATCAAGTTGCTCAAATTATTACCTTTGGTAAGTTACAGGCACGTGCGGTTTTGCGTGATGTGGGGCGTGTTTTAGAAGTTCCTTATCGTCAGGTGGATTATCTTACAAAATTAATTCCTGCTACGCCAGGAAGTCAAGTAGAATTGGCTGATGCTATTAAGGATGAACCTAAATTTGAAGAGGAAAAGAAAAAAGATCCGGTTGTTGGACGCGCATTAGATATAGCACTTCAGTTGGAGGGACTTTATCGTCATGCTTCGACTCATGCTGCTGGGATTGTTATTGGAGATCGTCCGCTTTGGGAGCTTGTCCCGATGTATCGTGATCCTCGTTCTGATATGCCTGTTACACAATTTAATATGAAATATGTTGAACAGGCGGGACTGGTAAAATTTGATTTTCTTGGATTAAAAACGCTTACTGTTTTGAAAATGGCAGTCGATTTTGTTGCCAGAAAGGGGATTAAAATAGATTTATCAAATATTCCTCTGAATGATGAAACAACCTACGCTATGATGGCACGTGGTGAAACGGTTGGTGTGTTTCAGGTGGAAAGTTCTGGTATGCGCAAGGCGTTGATTGGAATGAAGCCAGACCGTATTGAAGATATCATTGCGCTGGTCGCACTTTATCGTCCAGGTCCAATGGAAAATATTCCAACCTATAATGCACGCAAACATGGGGAAGAGGAAATTGCTTCTATTCATCCTAAAATAGACCATCTAATTAAAGAAACACAAGGTGTTATTGTCTATCAAGAACAGGTGATGCAGATTGCTCAGGTGCTTGCTGGCTATTCGCTTGGAGAAGCCGATTTATTACGTCGTGCTATGGGGAAAAAAATTCATGCTGAAATGCAAAAACAGCGTACGCGTTTTGTCAATGGAGCTGTTGCTGGTGGTGTTGATAAAGATCAAGCTGATATTATCTTTGATCTTTTAGCAAAATTTGCCGATTATGGTTTTAATAAATCGCACGCTGCTGCTTATGCAATTGTTTCTTACCAAACAGCTTATATGAAAGCAAACTATCCCGTTGAGTTTTTAGCTGCTTCAATGACATATGATATGACGAATACAGATAAACTTAATGATTTTCGGCGTGAAGCATTAAGGCTTGGTATTGAAGTTATTGCACCTTCTATACAAACATCTCATCGTGTTTTTGAGGTTGGTGATAACTGTATTTATTATTCTCTTGCTGCCATTAAAGGTGTGGGAGAAACCGTTGTGGATCATATTGTTGCTTGTCGTGGAAATAAGATTTTTAAGGATCTGGAGGATTTTTGTGCGCGTGTTGATCCTCGTATTGTTAATAAGCGTGCGATGGAAAGTTTAGTTTGTGCTGGTGCTTTTGATTGTTTTAACATTGCACGTGAGGTTTTATTAGCCAATCTTGGAACCCTTCATGCGCGTGCACTTCGTATTCTCGATGACAATTCTAGCGGGCAGGTTGATATATTTGGAATGGCAGGCGGATTAAAAGAACCATTGATTTTATCGCAAACAACCCCTTGGTTGCCGGCTGAGAAACTTTATCGAGAATTTCAAGCTATAGGTTTTTACTTTTCTGCTCATCCATTAGATGAATATCAAGCTATTTTGGACAAAAAACGCGTTCAGACTTGGGTTAATTTTGCCAATGCCGTTAAAGGAGGAGCAACGGCTGCACGGCTTGCTGGAACTGTTGTGGCAAAAAACGTGCGCAAAACAAAATCTGGTAAAAAAATGGGAATTATTCATTTTTCTGATACAAGTGGACAATATGAAGCAGTTCTCTTTTCTGAGGCACTATCGGATTATGAAGAGATGTTAGAACCCGGAAAATCTTTTATTATTACGGTGAGTGCAGAAAATCGTTCTGAAGGAGTTAGTTTGCGAATTGAAACAATTCAGTCTTTGGAAAATGAATCATTACAACAGCATAAAATGATGCGTCTCTTTATAAAAACAGTTGATATGCTTCCACAAATTGAACAAAATTTAAATCTTGGGGGGAATGGAGAGGTTGGGCTTATTTTAATTCAAGAGGATGGATTGCGAGAAGTCGAAATTGCGCTTCCTAAGCGATATAAGGTAAATTCACATGTCGCAAATGCTATGAAATTAATTCAGGGTGTTGTTGATGTAGAACTGAGTTAAAGAAAGATTAAAGATGGGAGCTGATTTTGAGTGGTGTTTTTGCTTTTAGGAGCGTTAAAAATTGAGCTTTTAAAATCGGATTGTAGGTTTCGAAAAATATTGCTTTTATTTGAGTAAATTATGATATTTTTTTAGTGTCATAAAATTAAAAAGATTTCTTTCTTTCGTAATATTCAAATTACTGGAAGAATTTTATAAGTTTTTATCATTATTTTTTATGGAATTCATCGCATCATACATATAAAGCCAATTGAGATCTGACATAATGCTCTCTGGTGTCCGAATTTTCATCATGAGATTGCGTGCAATTGCTATAGGACCGGTTGCGTGATAGGCTAATCTGTTGAAATCTCCGCGTTTTTTTACTGCTACAATACGGGGGGTGCGTGTTGTTTCGTAAAGCGAAAGTGCTTTCATTAATGAAAAATCTTTCAATGAAAGTGCTTCAGCTAATGTAGCAGCATCTTCGATTGCCATAGCGGCCCCTTGAGCTGCAAAAGGTAAGGCAGCATGTGCGCAATCGCCAACAAATACTTGTCTCTCTAAGCCGATAAAACGATTTTGTTTCATTTGAAAGAGTGGCCAATAACTCCATTCATCAATATGGTCAAAGATTTGTAAGATTTTTGAATTCCAACCTTTAAAAAGAGATTTGAGTTTTTCTTTATCTCCTTTATGAGCCCATCCTTCTTTTGAATTTTCTCCATTTGTGATGGCGACAAAATTAAAAATTTTTTCTGACGATTGAATGGGGTAGACAACAAGATGATTTTTGGGTCCCATCCAAGCCGTAATTGTCTTCATATTTTGCAATGAAGAACGAAAGTTTTGAGGAAGATTGTCAAATGTTGTTGTTGCACGCCAAGCAATAAAGCCACTAAAATTTGCTTTTTCATGAAAAGGAGATTGTTGCCTTAATGTTGACCAAACGCCATCACATGCGATCAGGAGGGGCGTTGAATGAAGCTGTTCTGTTACCGTATCTGTTTTTATGGTCGTGATTTTAATGTTGCTTGCAGATTGGGTAGAAGACACAATCGTTTCGCCTGCTTTGTATTTGATCAAAGGATTTTCAATCACTGCATTATATAAAATTTTTTGTAAAGCCGCGCGGTGAATCGTCATATAAGGGGCTTTCCAATATTTTTCTGTTAGATTAATAAGATGAGCCCGTAGATGTATTTTTAGAGATAATCCATCTTTTAACTCAAGAAAATGCGGGATTGTCGCGACTTCAGTGAGTTTGTTAAGAAGTTCCCAGCGAGCAAGAATAGATGTTGCATTTGGTGTCAGTTGAATACCAGCTCCTATTGTTTCAAGTTGCTTACA
The DNA here is from genome assembly GCF_042195585.1 of Bartonella sp. AS69XJJH. Classification (NCBI taxonomy): domain Bacteria; kingdom Pseudomonadati; phylum Pseudomonadota; class Alphaproteobacteria; order Hyphomicrobiales; family Bartonellaceae; genus Bartonella; species Bartonella sp. AS69XJJH. The sequence goes on from NZ_JBHIOO010000010.1 coordinate 25,348, forward strand.
CTTTTCGATAATGGTGCTTGCAATTCCTTTATGAGCGAGTGCTAAAGCGGTGCTTAAACCAGCAATTCCTCCTCCAACAATGATGGGTGATTGTTCCACAAATGATTTCATATTAAAGCAGAGTTAAAAGAGCGGTTATTAAGAAAGCCAAAAAACGCAATTATAATAGCTTTTCTGGATGATATAAGCATCCTGTTGGATTTGTTTGATCGTATGATAACGAGGGAACATAACGATAAAGGGTTGAGCAGTAGGGGCAAATTTTCTCATCTGCTGTTCCCATGTCGATAAAGATATGAGGATGATCGAATGGTTGTGTAGCACCTACACACATAAATTCTTTCACACCAATTTCGATTGTTTTATATCCAAGGTCATTTTGGAAATGGGGAATGTTATGATCAGCCATGGCGTACAAACTCCAGAATAAATTGTCTCATCAGCTATAATTGGGCTCTTCTATTTTATAGGCGTGAGTTTGTAATAAAGCTTATAATAATGCAAGCTGCTTTTTAAGACAAATTTCTCCCCCTTTATGCTATATTAAAATAATAGTCAGATTTTTAGCACTTTGCGCATAGAAATAATTCCAAGTATTTTTAAATATTAAATGGAAAAATGATGAGGAAAGTTAGGCATTGATATATTATCATAATGATAACATATTATAAAATGTTATGTGAGATATTTTGTCAAGGATTTTAGAAAATATAAAAGAAAATTATTTAGGATATATGGAACAGAGGGTGGTAGATAAAATTTCTATATCGAATATAACAATGAAAAATCCGGTACGGTTTATTAATCGTGAGTTTTCATGGCTACAATTTAATAATCGTGTTTTGATGGAAGCGGCTAATTCAAAACATCCTTTATTAGAACGTCTACAATTTCTTTCTATTTCAGCTGCAAATCTTGATGAGTTTTTTATGGTTCGTGTTGCAGGACTAGCAGCTCAAATTCGTGCTCGCGTTACAGCGTGCAGTGCAGATGGGCACACTCCACAGGAACAACTTGATATTGTATTAGCTGAGATTTCAAAGCTGCAGGCTCACCAACTACGAGAATTGAATATTTTACGTGATGAATTAAAAAAGAATGATATTGAAATTATTTGTTCTGATGATCTTTCAGAAATTGAAAAATCATGGCTTGAAAAATATTTTCTTGAGACAATTTTTCCTGTTTTGAAACCTTTGCCTGTTGATTCTACTCATCCTTTTCCATTTATTCCTAATTTAGGGCTTTCTATTGCGCTTCAATTGTCTGGAGAAACTGATCAGAACTCTCACATAGTGTTGTTGTCTATTTCAATGCTTTTGAGGCGTTTTATTCTTCTTCCTCAAGAAGGTAATCATTTTCGTTTTATTGCATCTGAAGATGTTATTTGCCTTTTTATTAAACATGTATTTCCTAACTATGAGGTTACAGGAATTGGTATATTTAGAGTAATCCGAGATAGTGATATTGAAGTAGAAGAAGAAGCTGAGGATCTTGTTCATTTTTTTGAAACTGCTCTCAAAAGGCGCCGCCGTGGGCAGGTTATTCGAGTTGAGTTTGACGCAAAAATGCCAGAGAGTTTACGCCAATTTATAGCGAATAGTCTCGCTGTTCCTGATAATTGTATTAATGTTCTTGATGGATTTTTAGCGCTTAATACGGTATCAGAAATTGTTTCTATTCCTCGTGATGATCTCAAATTTATTCCTTATATTTCTCGTGTTCCAGAATGTATTCGTGAACATAAAGGGGATTGTTTTGCGGCTATTCGTGAAAATGATATTGTGATTCATCACCCCTATGAGACATTTGATGTTGTTGTCCAATTTTTACGTCAAGCTGCTTGCGATCCTGATGTTGTGGAAATCAAACAAACACTTTATCGTACATCAAATGATAGCCCAATTGTTAGCGCTTTGATTAAAGCAGCTGAACAGGGAAAGTCTGTGACTGCTTTGGTAGAACTTAAAGCACGTTTTGATGAGGAAGCAAATATTCGTTGGGCGCGGGATCTTGAATGTGCTGGGGTTCAAGTTATTTTTGGTTTTATTGCATTAAAAACTCATGCTAAGATGTCATTGGTTGTGAGACGTGAGGGAAAACGTCTTTGCTCTTATGTTCATCTTGGAACAGGAAATTATCATCCCATTAACGCCAAAACTTATACCGATCTTTCTTTTTTTTCCACGGATGATGATATCGCTCATGATGTTGCGTTATTGTTCAATTATATTGCGCAATATGAGCGTCCAAATGAAACAATGAAGATTGCTTTTTCACCCTTAACATTGCGTGGTCGTATCTTAGAGCATATTGAGGGAGAAATTGTTCATGCACAACAGGGAAGGTTTGCTGCTATTTGGATGAAAGTTAATGCATTGGTTGATCCTGAAATTATTGATGCTTTATATCGTGCTAGTCAAGCAGGGGTGCAAATTGATTTGGTTGTGCGGGGGATATGTTGTTTACGTCCTCGTATTTTAGGAATTTCGGATAATATTCGTGTAAAATCAATAGTCGGGCGTTTTCTTGAACATAGTCGCATTTTTTGTTTTGGGAATGGACAAGATTTGCCTAATGAAAATGCACTCGTTTACTTAGGCTCTGCTGATATGATGCCTCGTAATCTGGACTATCGTATTGAAATATTGGTTCCAGTTTTTAATAAAATAGTGCGTCAAAAAATTCTTTTACAGATTATGTTGGCTAATATTATTGATAATCAGCAAAGCTTTGATATACTTAAGGATGGAACATCAAAACGTATTACGCCGCAGATAGGTGAAAGTCTATTTAATGCGCAGGAGTATTTTATGGCCAATACAAGTTTTGCAGGGGAAAATGAGTCTTTTGAGTCTTCTGTTTCGCGCTTGGTTGCGTTGCGTCGGCAACAAGCCGAAATACATAAAGACTAAAATCCAATGACATATAGAGATGCTCAAGGTAGGTTAAAAGGGTGTAAGCCTGTTGCTGTTATTGACATTGGCTCAAATTCTGTTCGGTTGGTTATTTATGAGGGGCTTGTTCGCTCACCAACAGTTTTATTTAATGAAAAAATTCTTTGTGGTCTCGGTCATGGTGTGGCAAAAACGGGATTTTTAGAAGAACAATCGATGAAAATGGCATTGCAAACACTGAAACGGTTTCGTACGCTTTGTCGACAGATTGGGGCAGATGAGGTCTATACTTTAGCAACAGCAGCAGCACGAGATGCAAAGAATGGCGCAGCATTTATTCAGCATGCTGAAGATATTTTGCAAAATAAAATATATCTTCTTTCAGGAAGTGAAGAAGCTATGTATTCAGCATATGGAGTTGTTTCTACTTTTTATCAACCAAAAGGTATTTCTGGAGATCTTGGTGGTGGAAGTCTTGAGCTGATTGATATTGATCATTCTGATGTTGGGGAAGGGATAACTCTCCCATTGGGTGGTTTAAGGTTACAGTATATGTCAAATAATGATAGTGCTTTAGCTACAAAAATTGTACATGAGCAATTTTATAAATCGTCTGTTGTTCGTACTCGTAAAGGTATAGCACGTTATTTTTATGCAGTAGGGGGGACATGGCGTAATTTGGCAAAACTCCATATGGCAATGAAACACTATCGGCTCCCTGTTATGCATGGCTATGAAGTTGAAGCCGTTGAAATGGAGAACTTTTTACGTCTTGTAGCACGTGGCAATATTGATAATATGAGAGGGATTGCAGCGATTTCTCAGAATCGTCGGAAACTTTTATCTTATGGGGCAATAGTTCTTATTGAACTCATTCAGTGTATGGAGTTTGAAAAGATAATTTTTTCAGGTGCTGGCGTTCGTGAAGGTTTTCTTTATTCACGATTGCCGCAGGCGATTCAGCTGTCAGATCCTCTCATTGCAGCATGCACAGAAATGGCTATTTTACGGGCACGTTCACCAAAACAAGCAGAAGAACTCATTGATTTTACGACGAATGCTTTTGAAGTTTTTGGAATTTCAGAAACTGAAAATGAATGCCGTTATCGTCAAGCCGCTTGTCTTCTTGCGGATATTGGTTGGCGTATACATCCAGATTATCGAGGCAATGAAGCAGCAAATCAAATAGCTTTAGGATCTTATCCAGGAATTTCTCATGAAGGGCGCCTTTATGCGGCGCTTGCTGTTTTTTTTCGCAATACAAGTTTACTGGTTGATAAAGAATCTCTTCCCATTTTTCAATTAGCAACTCAGAATATAATTGAAAAAGCACGTATTCTTGGCGAAACTATGCGTATTGCTCATCTTTTTAGTGCTTCTGTTGCAGGAATTTTACCTCATTTATTGTGGCATAAAAAAGCAGATCATATCATCTTGCAGATCCCAAAGAATTACGCTGGGTTATTAGGAGAACGTCCTCTTGGACGATTACAGAAGTTATCAAAAATAATAAAACAACCTCTCGCTTTTGAAATTTTTTGATTTTTTCCTAATTTATCTGGGTTGTATATATTATAATAGGGCCATTGACGAGGGATAAACTAGGTAACCTATCATCATGAGCTGGACAATGGGGTTTGTTCTATAACTTTCATACCAGACATCACGCAAGGCATTGGTAATGTCTTGAGTATTCATAAAAGAAAACATAATTTTTTATTCTGTTATTTGCGTCACAGAATGTTTCATAAGCTTCATGTGAAAATGAAAAATTTTGTCCATCCTTACGTGACAAGGTTTTTTTTATGCCGCGTCACTTTGACGTTGCTGTTTTGCTTGCTCGATGACATTCAAAAGATCTGATTGTAACCAACGCGATAAAAAACCAAATTTTAAAGGTTTTGGCAAAGAGCCATTGGTAACATGACGGCGGAATGTTGAGACACTCATATGAAGCAATTTTGCACTTTCACGGTCTGTCAAAAGAATATCATTTTCTGTCATAATAATTTCCTTTCAAAAGTAAAAAAATGGTAACAAATCATAAGCATTTATTAACCATATTTTGGTTCATTTTTGAAGGTATTTTATTTATAGAAAACAATATTTTATCATATAATTTCTGATGTGATAATTTATGAATCTTATTGAGAAAGAATGAGAGAGAAGAGAGCTAAAGTTATCCACAGATCATGGGGTTATTCACCCCATATCTTAAGATTGACCCGTGACATAAGCCGCCCATTTATCCATATAAACGCGGCGCTGTTCTAGATAATCAGTCCGACGATAGGCACGCTCTACTTTACCACCTACCGTATGACTTAGAATGGTTTCAGCGACCTCATAGGGGGCATCGGTTGTTTCAGCGAGCCAATTGCGTAAACTAGAGCGAAATCCATGGGGGCATGCCTCAATTTTATTTTTTCTCATATACGTAGCCATACATTTCTCAGCGAGGGGACCACGACCTCTAGCAGAAAAAAAGAAATCATTACGAGAGAGCAAGCGCGCTTGTTTTAGAATTTCTAATGCTTCTGTTGATAGAGGCACGCGAAACTCTTCTGTAGTATCACGTCGACCTTTCATATTTTCAGCAGGGATTGTCCAGATATCCTCCTCAACTTGATCTTTATGAATATGACGTAAAGGATTGGTACGAACGCCTGTCAAAATAAGCAAACGCAAAGCCAGTTGTGTTATGGTTGATGCTTCACAGAGTGTTTTATAAAAAGCAGGAACATCTTTCCAATCCATGGCTGGTAAGTTTTGGACTTTATGGCGTTGTTTACCTAAGAGCGCGCGTGCTTTTTCTGTTGCTTGTAAATCAACATTCAATCCTAATGCAGCCGCATGTTTGAGACAAAGGTTGAGACGGATAAGAGCTCTATTAGCTGTTCCAGCTTTTGTATGCCAAATAGGGGCAAGAACATTGCGTATCTCTGTTTGTGTAATCTCAGAAACGGGAAGACAGCCTAATTTGGGCAGAATATGAAGGCGTAATGGCAAAAACCAATCCCCATCTTTACCATCATTTTTTAATTCAGCTTTACGACTTTCAAAAGCATCCAACGCGATATCTTTTAAATAATGGAGATTACTTATTGCCTCACGCTTTTGTTTTTCACGTTCTTTAATAGGGTCACGACCTTCACGAAGAACAGAACGCCACCCAGTTGCTAATTCACGGGCTTGTTTTAAAGAAACATCTCTCAAGGCACCCAAGCCCATTTCACGGCGCCGCCCGTGAATGGTATAACGATAAAGTTATTGAGCATCCCCATCTTTACGCTTATGAAGGAGAAAGTTGGCACCACCATTATATTTGCCAGCCCCCAATGTTGCGACAGCTTTTGGAAACTTGAAACTCTTCATAAGAGATATTTTGAGTCCTTTCTTGTACAGTTTTTACCCACACGCCAGCCCTGCTTGTGGTGTGCAAGAGAATGGTTTTGATTGATTCAAGATAAACAGGTTTGAAATGAGAGAATCTTATATTATTTGGGACTCTCATTCAATAGGTAAAACAACGAATTATCTTTATAAATCAGTATATTGTCTTTGTTTGGTGTTTTAGTTGTTATGCTGGCTGGTTTTTGATTGTTATATTGCAATCTCGGTAGTTTTTTAATACGATATGGGGACGTAAGATATTATATCTTTGTTTGTTCCTATTGCTAGCTACTATTTTTGTAACGACTACGCTTTTATTATCAGATTTTTTTAATAAGATTGCTATTTGATTGACTGGGTAAAGATTTAGTTGTCATTTTGAATAAGAGTTTACTATTTAAGTTTTTAACTTTGTCAGAAGTAGGCTTTATTTATCCTATTTGCATTGGCCTATAGGGCATACCAATTGATATAGATAATGAGCAGCGTAATGGATTTTTAAAAATAGGAATGTTATAAATTCACTCGAAGTCTCTATCTAAGCTTTTCAAATAAAATTGATTTAATAAAAAGTGGTTGCAAAATTTTTCTCTTTTGATTTTCCACCCATTTTGACATAAAATAAGAAGATCTTATGAAAATCTTAGAATGTGGGGGAAATGTAAATTAAAGCTGTTTTGTGCTTATTTTTCCATCGTTAAAGTAAAACCCTATCTGGCCCTTTAGCAGTTGTTCGGCTTTTTGACCAAATATCTCATAGCGCCAGCCATTCATGGCAGGAATATTTTTCTTTATTCCTCCATTGGCAATTTTTTCTAAATCATTAGATGTTGCAATAATTTTAGGGGCAATGCTGTTTTCGTTTGCAACAATTTTTAATAACACTTTGAGCAGATCGATAACAGCGGCCGTCGTATCGTTGAGTGGATTATGTTTAGGAATGGGGGGTAAAGTAGAAAGATCCACCTCTAAGCCTTCGTGGACAGCTTTGATTAATGATTGAGCAATTGAGAGTTTATCCCACTTCTTATTAAGACTGCGTAATCGTTTTAATGCAGATTCATCTTTTGGTTGTTGGGTTGCTATTTCTATAAGACACTCATCTTTTATGATATGACGACGTGGCATATTGTATTTTCGTGCTTCACGTTCCCGCCAAGCTGCTATCTTTTGTAATACAGCAAGTTCACGTGGCTTTTTAATTTTTCCTTTCACTTTTTTCCATGCTTCATCTTCTGGCATATCATAGGTCTTAGGATTTAAAAGGATTGTTATTTCATCATCCATCCAGTGAGCACGTTGATTTTTTTCTAACCTTTTTTTCAATAACAGATAAACATCTCTTAAGTAAGTTACATCGGCAAGTGCATAGAGCAGTTGTTTTTCAGACAACGGTCGGCAACTCCAGTCTGTAAATCGGGAGGATTTATCAAGATGATGCCCCGTGCAGCGTTGTACAATTTGATCATAGGAGATAGAATCACCAAATCCACAAATTGATCCTGCTATTTGCGTATCAAAGAGAGGGGAAGGAATAACACCTCCAAGATGATAAATTGTTTCAATATCTTGGCGTGCAGCATGAAAAACTTTTACAACTTTTTTATCGATCATAAGGTCAAAAAAAGGTTGTAAATCAATATCTGGTGCTATGGGATCAATCAAAACTGTGATATCTGGTGATGCGAGTTGGATTAAACACAGTTGAGGCCAAAAAGTTGTTTCGCGGATAAACTCAGTATCGACTGTTACAAAATCAGAGATACGTAGAGCGTTAAGTGCAATTTCAAGATCTGTTGTTTTTGTAATAAGATTCATCATTTTATTATAATTCGATAAATTAAATTTGTGCTTTGTTGACTTTATTTTTGAGTTTTTATTCTCATATCTTGACAAATGGTTATTAAAAAGCGTTTGTAGCGCATGTGAATATTATAATCAAAGGCAAAAAACATGCACCGTTATCGCAGTCATCATTGTGCGGCTCTTCGTAGATGTGATGTAGGAACACAAGTTCGTCTTTCGGGGTGGGTTCATCGTGTTCGTGATCATGGAGGGATTCTTTTTGTGGATTTACGTGATCATTTTGGAATCACACAAATTGTTGCTGACCCTGCTTCGCCAGCTTTTAAAGTTATTGAAAAAGTGCGTTCTGAATGGGTTATTTGTGTGGATGGAGAGGTATGTGCACGTTCCGATGAGGTTATTAATGCAACGCTTCCAACAGGTGAGATTGAAATTTTTGCACAAGAGGTAGAAATTCTTTCAAAATCTGATGAGCTTCCTTTACCGGTTTTTGGTGAGCCTGATTATCCAGAAGATATTCGATTAAAATATCGTTTTCTTGATTTGCGTCGGGAGACTATGCACAAAAATATTATGCGTCGGACTGAAATTATTGCAGCTATGAGACGGGCTATGCAAAATAATGGTTTTACGGAATTTACGACGCCACTTTTGACATCTTCATCACCGGAAGGAGCACGTGATTTTTTGGTTCCAAGTCGTGTTCATCAGGGAAAATTTTATGCACTACCTCAAGCGCCACAGCAATATAAACAATTGTTAATGATGTCAGGTTTTGATCGTTATTTTCAGATTGCTCCATGTTTTAGAGATGAAGATCCAAGGGCTGACCGTCTTCCTGGTGAATTTTATCAATTAGATGTTGAAATGAGTTTTGTTGAGCAAGAAGATGTTTTAGCAACTATGGAACCTATTATGCGTTCTATTTTTGAAGAATTTGCAGATGGAAAGACTGTGACACAAAGCTTTCCTCGCATTTCCTATGATGACGCAATGCGAAAATATGGTTCTGATAAGCCAGATCTGCGTAACCCGATCATTATGGAAGATGTTTCTCAGCATTTTTATAATTCTGGTTTCAAAGTCTTTGCTCAAATTTTAGCGAATGATGAGAATGCACAAGTGTGGGCTATTCCAGCTAAAACGGGTGGAAGTCGTGCTTTTTGTGATCGTATGAATGTATGGGCACAAGGCGAAGGGCAACCAGGGCTTGGTTATATTTTTTGGCGTGAAGAAGAAGGAAAATTTGAAGGAGCAGGGCCTATCGCCAAAAATATTGGTGAACAGAGGACTGAAGCAATCCGTATACAGCTTGGACTTGAAAGTGGTGATGCCTGTTTTTTTGTAGCTGGCGATCCAAAAAAGTTTGCATCTTTTGCCGGAGCAGCCCGTACAAGGGTAGGGGAAGAATTAGATCTTCTCGATAGAGACAGTTTCTCTTTGGCGTGGATTGTTGATTTTCCATTTTTTGAATGGAATGAAGATGAAAAAAAGATTGATTTTGGACATAATCCTTTTTCTATGCCTCAAGGGGGAGAAAATGCTCTTGAGACCCAAGATCCTCTTACTCTTAAAGCTTTTCAATATGATCTTGTTTGCAATGGTTATGAAATTGCATCAGGAGGAATTCGTAATCACTTACCAGAAATGATGCTTAAAGTTTTTGAACTTGTAGGTCTTTCTAAGGAAGTTGTGAAAGATCGTTTCGGTGGTCTTTATCGTGCATTCCATTATGGGGCTCCGCCACATGGTGGGATGGCTGCGGGAATTGACCGCATCATTATGCTGTTGCAAGGTGTTAAAAATTTGCGTGAAGTTGCTTTATTTCCTATGAATCAACAGGCGCTTGATCTTTTGATGAGTGCTCCGTCTGATGTTTCTCCTACACAATTACGTGATTTGGGAATCCGTATGGCTCCTACTCACAAAAATAACTCATAAAGTTGATTATGGATTGTTTTCATCTTTCTTATTTAGAGTGAAGTTTTGATGCCTCTCAAGAGCATCATGTGTGTGTGTGCTGTTTGTGAAATTTAGATAGGCAAAACGCTATTGTGTTGATTCTTTATGACGTATTTTATTTCTTGTTTCTATAGAGGCTCTTCCCTTTGTGATAGGGGAGGAAATGATTGTGATTGTTTTATCATGAATAAATTAGAAATGAGAGAATTCTATAAGTTTTGGGAGTCTCATTTTAGTTGAAAAAATAAATTATCTTTATATGCCAATATATTAGTTATTTTTTATTGAAGTTTTTACAACGTTGTAGCAGAGAATTGTGTCTCTTCGTTTTTATGAGAATAATGTGGTTTTCCATTCTATGGACTTATTCTGAAAAGTTTAAATTTTATAAGCTTTAAATATTTTTTAGTTTTTCATAGAAAAACTGAATGGGGTTGTTATACAATTTATCTTTATAATAAAGATGATGTTTGAAAGGTGCTTTTGTCATTCCAAACAGGATGAAATAACTCTTTGTGAGCAGTTAAATTATCGTCTGATTTGACAAAGCTTTCAATAAATCACTTAGGACAAGGGGGAAGGACATGTATAAATTTTTCAAATTGATATAATTTTCTGTTCATGTTCTAATTGCAGCGTTTGTTTTTATGTAATTGACTTTTAATAAAAAAGCCGACTCATAGAAGATTTCATTAAATAAATCCTATAAAATAATTTCTTATTATTGTGGGAATTGTTGTATTAATACTATGTCTGATAAAATGAATTTACCTTTTGATAAAGAACATATTGAACCAATAGAATTACGTTCTGCTTTACAGGAACGTTATTTGGCTTATGCACTTTCTACGATTACACACCGTGCATTGCCTGATGTGCGTGATGGATTGAAGCCTGTCCACCGGCGGATTGTTCATGCGATGCGTCTTCTCAAACTAAATCCTGGACAGTCTTATGCGAAATGTGCGCGGATTGTCGGTGATGTCATGGGAAAATTTCATCCTCATGGGGATGCGTCTATTTATGATGCTTTGGTGCGCTTGGCTCAAAGTTTTGCTGTTCGTTATCCGTTGGTTGATGGGCAAGGCAATTTTGGTAATATTGATGGTGATAATGCTGCTGCTATGCGTTATACGGAAGCACGTATGACTGAAGTGGCTGCATTGTTACTTGAAGGAATTAATGAGAATGCTATTGATTTTCGTTTAACCTATAATGAGGAAGATGAAGAGCCTGTTGTTTTACCAGGAGCTTTCCCTAATCTTTTAGCAAATGGTTCTTCTGGTATTGCTGTTGGTATGGCAACATCTATTCCCCCCCATAATGTTGCTGAGCTTTGTGATGCAGCGCTCCATTTGATTGCCCATCCCGATGTAAATGATGAGGCATTAAATCAATTCGTTCTTGGTCCTGATTTTCCAACAGGGGGAATTTTAGTTGAGCCTAAAAAAAGTATTGAGGAATCCTATCGTGTTGGGCGTGGATTCTTTCGCTTGCGTTCACGTTGGCATCAGGAATCGGGTAGCCGTGGTTCTTATGTGATTGTTGTGACTGAAATTCCCTATCAGATTCAAAAGTCACGTCTTATTGAAAAAACAGCAGAGTTATTGCTTGCACGGCGATTGCCAATGCTTGAGGATATCCAAGATGAATCAGCAGAAGATATCAGAATCGTGCTGGTTCCTAAAAATCGGTCGGTTGATCCGGAGCTCCTTATGGAGTCTCTTTTTAAATTGACTGATTTTGAAGTAAGATTTCCCCTTAATCTGAATGTTTTGTCTTTGGGAAAAATACCCAATGTTCTCTCTTTGCGCGAGAGTTTACAGCAATGGCTCGAACATCGTCAAGAAGTCCTTATTCGCCGCTCTCATTATCGGCTTGATCAAATTGATTGTCGATTAGAAATTCTTCATGGATATCTTATTGCCTATTTAAATCTCGATGAGGTTATTCAGATTATTCGTGAAGAGGATGAACCTAAAAAGCAGCTGATCAGTCGTTTTGAATTAACAGAAAATCAAGCTGAAGCTATTCTTAATATGCGCTTGCGTTCTTTGCGTAAGCTTGAGGAATTTGAAATTCGTAAAGAATTTGAAAGTTTAAAAGCTGAAAAAGAAAAGCTACAGAATTTGTTAGCTTCTCCTATAAAACAATGGAAAATAATTTCAGAAGAAATAAAAAAAGTTCGAAATACTTTTGGCCCTGAAACCCTCTTAGGGAAAAGACGTACGACATTTGAAGAGGCACCCAGACATGATCTTGATGATATTCAACAAGCAATGATTGAAAAAGAACCGATTACTATTGTTATTTCTGAAAAGGGGTGGATGCGTGCTTTGAAGGGGCATTTGAACGATTATAAAGCACTTTCTTTTAAAGAAGGAGACAGTTTAAAGTTAGCATTTCCAGCATTTACGACCGACAAGATTGTGCTGATCAGTACGGGGGGGAAGTTTTTTGCACTTGGTGCAAATAGTTTACCTGGAGGGCGTGGACATGGTGAACCTATTCGTCTTTTAGTTGATATGGATGATGAGCACGATGTTCTTACAGCTTTTGTGCATCACGCCGAGGAAAAATTGCTCTTGGTTTCATCTCACGGTAATGGTTTTATTGTTTCTTCTGCAGAAGTGATTGCCAATACACGAAAAGGAAAGCAAGTGATGAATGTGAAAGCTCCTGATAAGGTAAAGCTTTGTGTTCAAGTAACTGGTGATCATGTTGCAGTGGTTGGTGAAAACCGTAAAATGCTTATTTTTTCTATTGAACAAATACCAGAAATGAATCGCGGTAAAGGTGTTCGTTTACAGCGTTATAAAGAAGGTGGTGTTGTTGATGCCAAGACTTTTAATTTATTAGAAGGCTTAAGTTGGCAAGATACAGCTGAACGAATTTTTAACCGTCAGGCGGACGATCTCATTGAATGGATGGGAATGCGTGCGGGCGTTGGGCGTTTGGTTCCAAAAGGATTTCCAAAATCAGGAAAATTTATTAATTAAATGTATTTTATAAATGGGAAAATTCCCTATGGTTTTATGATTGTGTAAGATATTAATTTATAATGATAATTTATTATTTTTATATTGAAGGAAAAACTTACAGCGTGAGTTTTTTTCTTATTTCGATCTGGTTTAGGTTAAATCAATCAAAATTGTTTGTTTGCTTGTTATGAGATGAGGGAGACCAAGCCGTCTGCATAAAAACTATTGAAGAAAAGAATAAAAATGTTTTTTTAATAATTTTTTTCACATACAAGAGTTGTCACAATAATAGGTATGTCTGTTTGTTTTACATTATAGCATTTATGGGTGCTGTTGTGAAATGATTTGATATTTTGAGAGCTGTACCTTTAAACAAACAGTGTGAATGTTTAACATAAGAGTGTTCTATTTGGAGATGTTTTATTTTGTCTGATAGGTTTATCTTCTTATTGTTCAAGAGAGATGTTATTAATCTTTCGTCGTAATATTTATTCGTTAGGATTACTATGATATTGCCTAAAAAGATGACCACGTTCAGCCCATAAGACGAGAAGTATGGCAGTGAGACTCAGAAAGAAAAATCCTGCTGAGTTTGGGATGGTTGTTTCATCAAATTGTTGGGCAATAAAAAAGCTAAGTCCTGCACCGATAGATGTTTGAAGAAAGCCGGATACAGAAGAAGCTGTTCCAGCAATTTCTCCCACAGATTCGAGAGCGAGTGTATTGAAATTGGCCATAATACCACCGCAGGCAAACATCAGTATACAGAATAACAGCATGTAAAAAGCAAAAGGCAGAATACCATCTGTTAAGATAGAGCCAATAAACCATACACATGAAGTGATACAAAAGAGCAACAGCATTGTATGAGCAATACGCCGCATTCCAAGGCGTCCAACGAGTTGAGAGTTAAAGAATGATGATAGAGCTTGAAATGCAGCACCAACTGCAAAAGCAATAGGGAACCAAAGTCCTAGATTATAGATCCCTTCATACGTTTGTTGTGATGTATTAACGGCGGTAAAGATACAGCCTAAAATAATGGAAGTTGCTAGTGTATAGCAAAGTGTTGTGCGATTGGTTATTACAATCCATAAATTATGTTTGACTGAAGAAAAGGAAAGAGAGCGTTGCGCATAAAGAGTTTCAGGTAAGCGCAGTTGAATCCAAATCATCAGTCCTAAACCAATCATTGCCATGAAAATAAAAATATATTGCCAATGTCCGAGCAGTAAAATGATCTGTCCTGTTGCGGGACCAACCATTGGTGCAACAAGAAAAACCATCATAACAATAGACATAACTTCTGCCATTTTTCGACCACTGTAAAGATCACGTACGACGGAAACTGTAAGAACCCGCATAGCAGCCCCTCCAATACCTTGCAAGATACGTAAAATCAGTAAGAGAGAAAAATCAGTTACAAAGGCACAGCCAATCGCCGTAAATGAATAAAAAGCAAGCCCGAGAAGAATAAGTTTACGTCGTCCATACCTATCGCTTATTGGACCGAAAAATATTTGAGCAATACCATAGCTAATAAGATAACTCGAAATGATATAATGTTGATCATTTTCATTGAGAACATTTAAGCCGTCTAAAATATTGGGCATAGCTGGCAGCATAATATCAACAGCTATAGCGTTAATAGCCATGAGCGAAGCAATAAGAATAACAAATTCTTTATAGCCAATTTTGTTTCTAATCGCATCTCTATGCGTTTGTTCATCGACTGAATATGACATATGGCATCCTTGAAATAAAAATTTCGTCTGAAAACAGCTCTTTTTAAGAGTCTGAATAAAATGAAAGATACCTATGATTGATTACAGGGAATATTTTTTTCTTTCAAAAGTTCCTGTAACTCATTGTTTTGAAACATCTCTTTAACAATATCACAGCCTCCGATAAATTCACCTTTGATATAAAGCTGTGGAATTGTTGGCCAATTTGAGTAATCTTTAATCCCTTGACGCAATTCGTTAGAAGTTAAGATATTAATTCCTTTATAATTCAATCCTAAATAGTCAAGGATTTGAACAACTTGTCCTGAAAACCCGCATTGCGGAGCGTCAGGTGTTCCTTTCATGAATAAAATGACGTCGTTTGTTTTTATCTCGTTGTCAATAAAATCATGAACAGTGGTCATTTTTATCCCTCGATATTTCAGATTTTTATAAGTGGGTAATTTACATTCATACTGTTTTTAATCGTATTAAATGTGTGAATGCAAGAAGAAATTTTAGATTATTTTGGGATATTTGTTTGCAACATTAAGGCGTGAAGGTCATTTCCCATATTGCCTTTAAGGGCATCATAGACCATTTTATGTTGTTGAACACGGGTTTTACCACGAAAACTTTCAGAAATAACTTCTGCAGCATAATGTTCCCCATCTCCAGCAAGATCACGAATTGTTACAGTAGCATCAGGAATGCCTTCACGAATAAGTGTTTCAATTGCATGGGCACTCATTGCCATCATTATTCTCCTATGTTATTCATTTTTTTATAAAGGCTGTTTAAGAGAAAAAACAAAATTTACTCTTCACCCATAAATTGTGGAAACCAGTTTTCATAGGCTTTTGTGAGTTTGTCTACTGAAAGTGTTAATATCCCATCTATATTGAGAGAAGTCCCCTCAACTTGACCTAGCTCTGTTAAAGTAACTGTATTGATTTGTGCACGCTCTTTAAGACTATTGAGAGAGTGAGGTTTGACGGCTAAAAGATAACGTCCTTGGTCTTCTCCAAAAAGTTCTGCATGATGGGGTGATTTATTGCTTAACGTTACTTTGATTCCTTTACCTGCTTTAATCACCATTTCGGCAAGTGCTATCGCCAATCCCCCGTCAGAAAGGTCATGGGCAGCGTGAATAAAACCGCTATTAATGGCATCTCGAACAAATTGACCATGTTTTTTTTCAAGTTGTAAATCTACAGGAGGGGGGGCACCTGCATCAATATTTAAAATGTTACGTGCATAGATTGATTGTCCTAAATGAGAGCCGCAATTTCCTACTAAAACAAGAATATCTCCATTTTGCATACCACTTATTGTTACCATTTTAGACCAATCATTAAGAAGGCCTACACCAGCAATTGTAGGGGTTGGAAGAATGGCTTCCCCATTTGTTTCGTTGTAAAGAGAAACATTGCCTGAAACGATAGGAAAATCGAGGATTCTACAAGCTTCTCCTATACCTTTAATAGCAAAAACTAGCTGTCCCATAATTTCAGGTTTTTCAGGGTTACCAAAATTGAGATTATCTGTAGCAGCCAGTGGTGTTGCACCTGTCGTACTAATATTTCGCCAGCATTCTGCGACAGCTTGTTTTCCTCCTTCATAAGGGTCTGCTTCACAATAGCGAGGTGTTACATCAGAAGAAAAAGCAAGAGCACGTTTGCTGTTGTTTCCTATACGGATAACGCCTGCATCACCTCCTGGACAAATAAGACTATTTCCTTGGATAAGGGTATCATATTGTTCATAAACCCATCGCCGTGAACTTTGATCAGCAGAATTCAATAAGGACAGAAGCGCATCACCAAGATTTTCAACTTTTTTGACGTCTTCTGCTTTCAAGAATGTTTTTTTTGCCGGCTCACTCCAAGGACGATCATAAACAGGCGCTTCATCACCAAGCTCTTTGATGGGAAGATTGACAACTTCTTCCCCTTGATGAAATACACGAAAACGTAAATCATCGGTTGTTTTTCCAATAATAGAAAAATGTAGCCCCCACTTATGAAAAATTGCTTCTGCTTGCTTTTCTAGTTCTGGTTTAAGGACCATGAGCATACGCTCTTGACTTTCAGAAAGCATCATTTCATAGGCTGTCATGTTTTCTTCTCGAACAGGAACTGTATCGAGATTAAGCTGTATCCCTAAATTTCCTTTTGCACCCATTTCAACGGCAGAAGAGGTGAGTCCTGCTGCTCCCATATCTTGAATAGCAACCACGGCTCCAAGTTCCATGAGCTCTAAACATGCTTCAAGGAGACATTTTTCTGTAAAAGGATCACCTACTTGAACAGTTGGGCGTTTTTCACTGATTGAATCATCAAATTCAGTAGAAGCCATTGTTGCTCCACCGACACCATCACGTCCTGTTTTTGCACCAAGATAAACAACAGGGAATCCAATACCTTGCGCTTTAGAATAAAAAAGGGCGTCTGTCTTTGCAATACCGGCGACAAAAGCGTTAACAAGGATATTGCCATTATAACGCTTATCAAAATTTACTTCTCCACCAACTGTTGGAACGCCAAAAGCATTGCTGTAACCACCAATTCCAGAAACAACACCAGAAACAAGATGGCGTGTTCGTGGGTGATCAGGCGCACCAAATCGTAATGCATTCATAGCAGCAACAGGACGGGCTCCCATTGTAAAGACATCACGTAAAATACCACCAACACCTGTTGCTGCACCTTGATAAGGTTCAATATAAGAAGGGTGGTTATGGCTTTCCATTTTGAAAACAACACATTGCCCTTCGCCAATATCGACAACACCAGCATTTTCACCAGGTCCTTGGATGACACATTTTCCTTCTGTCGGAAGAGTCTTTAGCCATTTTTTAGATGATTTATAGGAACAATGTTCGTTCCACATTGCAGAAAAAATTCCTAGTTCAGTAAATGTTGGTTCTCTACCGATTAACGTCAGGATACGTTGATATTCATCTTCTTTTAGCCCGTGTTGTGCAATGAGCTCTGGTGTAATAGTGATGTTATTGCAAGGCTTCATGAGTATTTATCCGTCTAATTAATCGAAATTTAGCATTTTTATTTTTTTAATCTAGCAGCTTATATTATAAGCAATAATATATATTTATAGACAATAAGCTGAAGATTTTATTCGTTTGTTTGGTGGGATTTAAGACTAAAAATGGTCTTAAATAATTATGTGTTTAGAAAATAATATCCATTGTTGTTTGTGAAGATGTTGTTTGTGAAGAGCTTTGTTCATAGATTTACGATGCGACAAATAGTATAAATCCTTGTTTTTTAAAAATTATGGAGCGCGAGTATTTTTTCAGAATCATCCATTTACTAACTCTAAAGCACTTTGAAAAAGTAAACGACCGTCAATACCTCCGTGGGCGGGTTCAATAAAATTTTCAGGATGAGGCATCATACCAAGAATATTACCAGCTTTATTAACAATACCAGCAATATCTTTCATTGAGCCATTCGGGTTTGTGTTTTCTGCATAGCGAAAAACAATTTGTTCATTATCTTCCATTTGCCTTAGTGTTTCACTATCAACAAAATAATTTCCATCGTGATGGGCAACAGGACAACGAATAATTTGTCCTTTAGAATAATATCGAGAAAATTTTGTTTTGGCGTTGACAACTTCAAGTTTGATTTCACGACAAACAAATTTTAAAGAAGCATTACGCATTAAAGTCCCAGGTAATAATCCTGCTTCCAACAAAATTTGAAATCCATTACAGATACCTATTATTGTAGTACCTTCTTGTGCTTTTTCACGAATGGCTTTTAAGACGGGAGTTCGCGCTCCGATAGCACCACATCTTAAGTAGTCGCCATAGGAAAAACCACCAGGAATAATAATAACATCTACATCTGGAATTGTTGTTTCTGTTTGCCAAATTTTTAGTGGCTCAACTCCCGTTATATGATGTAATGCTGCAACCATATCTCGATCACGATTTAATCCAGGAAGTTGAATGATGGCAGTTTTCATGAGCATTCCACTTAAAGAAGTTCGATTGTATAATTTTCAATGACAGTATTTGCGAGTAACTCTTCACACATTTGTTCAAGTTTTTTCTTTGCGGTTTCAGCAGGTTGATCATCAAGAACGATATCAAAAACCTTTCCTTGACGAATGGATTGAATGCCTTCGAAAGCTAAACTTTTTAAAGCACCGGCAATCGCTTCTCCTTGTGGATCAAGAACGCTTTCTCTTAAAGTAACTGTAATGCGTGCTTTCATTTTTTGCTTCCTGCTTGTTAAAAAAACCTCTCCTTTGAAGAGGGGTACTTATATAAGGTGATGTTTTTACCTTGTTTTTACTTTACGAGAACGGGACCACTTGGTCGTATTGGTTCATTTTCATTCATAATACCAAGACGTTTGGCAACTTCTTGATAGGCATTAATAAGCCCACCCATATCACGACGAAAACGGTCTTTATCCATTTTTTCTTGTGTTTGCATATCCCATAGTCGTGCAGAATCAGGTGAGATTTCATCAGCAAGAACAATGCGCATTGTTTCATCTTCCCACAGGCGACCAAATTCCATTTTAAAATCAATTAATTGGATGTTAACACCGGCAAAAAGTCCCGAAAGAAAATCATTAATACGAATTGAAAGTTGCATGATATCTTCTATCTCTTGTGGGACAGCCCACCCAAACGCTGTGATATGTTCTTCCGTTACCATAGGGTCATCGAGAGAATCATTTTTATAGTAGAACTCAATGATGGATTGCGGAAGCGGGGTTCCTTCTTCTAGACCTAAACGTTTAGCAAGAGAGCCTGCAGCAACATTGCGAACAACAACTTCCAATGGAATGATTTCCACTGCTTTAATAAGCTGTTCGCGCATGTTTATACGTTTGATAAAATGTGTTGGGATGCCCAAACGTCCAAGATGGCTAAAGATATGTTCCGAAATTCGGTTGTTTAACACCCCTTTTCCGTCGATAATTTCATGTTTTTTTGCATTAAAGGCAGTTGCATCATCTTTAAAAAATTGAATATAAGTCCCTGGTTCAGGTCCTTCATATAAAATTTTAGCCTTGCCTTCATAAATACGGTGGCGACGATTCATCATGATTCTCTATTTATCTTGAGAGGTTTTTAATAATATTGAAAAATGATACTATCCTAATTGATAGAATTTCTCAATGATATTACTATGGCACTTTTATAATTTTTGTCGTTACACGTCTACCCAAAGGTGAAAATACATAAGCGATGAGAAAGAAGATTACCTCTTTTAGATCAAATTTTTGCAAGAAAGTGAGAGAGGACCATAAGCCCTTCAGGCCAAGGTCCGTGTCCGGATTCTGCGTTAATATGGCCAGAATACCCAGCATCAACAAAGAGTGATCCCCAATCATTGGCAATTTTTTCTGCTACTGAAAATTGACAAAACTCATCGTTGCGACTGGCTATGACAATAGAAGGAAAAGGCAGCTTTTGGCGATGATAGGGGCCAAATGTCATTAAATGTTTGGGACGTATTTTCTCATTGGCAACATCTGGAGGTGCAACAAAGAAAGCGCCACAAATTTTTTCTGTATTTTCTACAGTTGCGTGAATAGCGCTGGGAACTCCTAATGAATGAGCAATAAGCATAACAGGCCTTTGAGCTTTTGCGATAGCGGTTTTAACTTTGTTAACCCACTCTGCACAAACAGGTTTTGACCAATGGAGTTGTTCAATGCGGCGGGCTGTCGACAATTTTTTTTCCCAGCGTGTTTGCCAATGATCTGGACCAGATCCTTTGTAGCCAGGAATAATAAGAATATCGAGTTGATTTGCTTTCATGAATTGTTTTCTTTGTTACAACAGATTCTTGATCATAAGTGGAATATATTTGAGGTTTCTATGTCGCTTTATTGTCCTTCAAAAACACGTTTAAAAATCGTATTGATATGTTTGGTGTGGTAAGAAAGATCAAATTTTTCGCGAAGCTCTTCTTCACTTAAAGCTTTGGTAACATCTTTGTCGTTGAGGAGTTCTTCTAAAAAATCTTTTCCTTGTTCCCAAACTTTCATCGCGTTTCGTTGTACAATCCGATAAGAATCTTCACGACTGATTCCTGCTTGCGTGAGTGCTAAAAGCACCCGTTGTGAGTGAACAAGACCGCGGAATTTATTGAGATTTTTTTGCATATTTTCTGGATAGACAATGAGATTCTCAATGACAGATGTGAGGCGAGAAAGAGCAAAATCCAGTGTAATAGTCGCATCTGGAGCAATATAACGCTCAACAGATGAATGGGAAATATCACGTTCATGCCAAAGTGCAACATTTTCCATGGCTGGGAGTGCAAATGCACGTACCATGCGGGCTAATCCAGTTAAATTTTCTGTTAAAACTGGATTACGTTTATGAGGCATCGCCGATGAACCTTTTTGCCCAGGTGAGAAATGTTCCTCTGCTTCCAGAACTTCTGTTCGTTGTAAATGGCGTATTTCTATCGCTAACCTTTCAATAGAGGAAGCAATAACACCAAGTGTTGCAAAAAACATAGCATGACGATCTCTTGGTATTACTTGGGTGGAAACTGGTTCAGCACGCATCCTCAAGGCTTTTGCTACATGTTCTTCAACGCGCGGATCGATATTTGCAAAAGTTCCTACAGCTCCTGAAATCGCGCAAGTAGAAATTTCTTCTCGTGCTGCAAGAAGACGTTTGCGACAACGGGAAAATTCAGCATATGCAAGAGCAAACTTGATTCCAAAAGTTGTTGGTTCAGCATGAATGCCATGACTCCGCCCAATGGTGATTGTCTCTTTATGCTCAAAAGCACGTCTTTTTAATGCTTCAAGAAGTTGATCTATATCCTCTAGCAAAATATCACTAGCACGCATCAATTGAATGTTTAGCGTTGTATCGAGAACATCAGAGGATGTCATGCCTTGGTGGATAAAACGTGCCTCGGGCCCAATGAATTCAGCTAGATGGGTCAGAAATGCGATAACATCATGTTTGGTAATTGCTTCAATTTCATCAATGCGATTGACATCAAATTCCGCAGTTTTCCCTTTTTCCCAAATGACTTTGGCGGCTTCTTTTGGAATAACACCTAATTGAGCGAGTGCATCACAGGCATGTGCTTCAATTTCAAACCAAATACGATATTTTGTTTCGGGAGACCAAATTGTTACCATTGCAGGGCGGGAATAACGTGCGATCATCATTTTTTTCCTTGTTGTGAGAGGATTGCAGCTTGGCGCAATGCACTCATGCGTGTTTTGTAAAGCTCTTTATTTCCATTTTTATAAATTGCAGAGCCTGCGACAAATACATTTGCACCAGCTTTTGCAGCTATCCCAATTGTATCAACGGTAATACCACCATCAACTTCAAGATCAATAGGGCGGTTTGCAATCATGCTTTTAACGCGCTTAATTTTATCTTTTATTTCTGGAATAAAACTTTGTCCACCAAAACCGGGATTGACCGTCATGATGAGAATGAGATCTAATTGATCAAGCAAATATTCAAGTACATGTTCAGGGGTGCTTGGATTGAGTGCAATTCCTGCTTTTTTCCCCATTTTTTTGATTGTTTGTAATGAACGATGAAGATGTGGACTTGCTTCAGCATGAATGGTTATAATATCTGAACCCACTTTTGCAAAAGCTTCCAAATAAGGGTCTACTGGTGCGATCATCAGGTGGACATCAAATATTGCTTTGGTTAATGGGCGCAGAGCTTTGACGATTTCAGGACCAAAGGTGATATTAGGAACAAAGTGTCCATCCATGATATCAAGATGAAGCCAATCTGCACCAGCATCAACAACATCTAACATTTCTTGTCCAAGTTTAGAAAAATCAGCAGCCAAGAGTGAAGGCGAAATGAGATGAGAATGGGGCATTAAAATCTCCTTGATTGGCTGTTTTTATCATATCGCAGTGTATACACAAATATCTTTTGTGTTATGACGGAAAAGAAAAAATATGTATTATAGGTCTTTTTATGGAAAGATCGCTTGAAATTTTAAAGCTTTATAAGTGAAAGATATGTCGAATCATAGAACATATTTGATGCCTGAACTTCAACATCAACATACTATTGCGGTTTCGTCCCAAGAATATCGAGATGCCATGAGTCTTTTTGCAGGAGCTGTGCATATTGTGACAACAAATGGTATTAAGGGAAGACGTGGGGTAACTGTTTCGGCGTGTTGTTCTTTATCTGATAATCCTCCAACCCTTCTTGTTTGTCTCATGCGCCATAATTTAAAGAATCAGGTGTTTATGGAGAATGGAAATTTTTGTGTTAATAGCTTGGCAGGAAAACATCGTCCATTAGCGGATGTTTTTTCGAGATGTTGCACTTCTACACAAAATGAGCGTTTTGATGCTGCTCAATGGGGGGCTTTGCAGACGGGGGCGCCTAGTCTTTCAGATGCTTTAGCGTCGTTTGATTGTCGCTTGACTTGTTGGCACGAGCACGCAACCCATTGTGTTTTGATTGGTGAAGTGGTTGCAATCAACTGTAATAAAGAAAAAGATGCTTTGATGTATTTGCAACGTGAATATCACACTTTGCCTTTATAAAGATTTTATTTTTTGCATTGATGAAATGATTTATTGTTGCTTCATTTAGATTTTAAACAATAAGAAAGTAGGGGAGGGGTGGCTCTAATATCTGATATTAGATTTCCTTCTTTTTGAAGTTTCTCAATAAGCGAGCAAAATGATTCTGAATGAGATTTGATCAAGAATCCAACCTACATAAAAAGCGATCAAACCTAAACAGTGCATTGAGACATATTTGTAGATTGTTATGAAAAAATATTTTACTCTTGTGTTGATGGATATTGCACAATATATAGACCGCACATAGGATATGTGGAGGTTTTTTATTTCATGAGCGAAGAGATTGATGGTCAATATCGCCCTAGTGAAGATGAGCCTTTTATGAATGAGCGGCAAAAGGCGTATTTTCGTGCTAAGTTGGTTTCTTGGAAGAATGATATATTAAAAGAAGCTCGTGAGACTTTGGAAAATTTGCAGGAAGAGAATGTTGGTCAACCCGACTTGACTGATAGGGCTTCTTGTGAAACTGATCGTACAATCGAATTACGTGCTCGTGATCGTCAGAGGAAACTTATTTTAAAAATAGATGCTGCTTTAGAGCGCATTGATAATGGGACATATGGTTTTTGTGAAGAAACCGGCGAGCCCATTAGTATCAAGCGCCTTGAGGCTCGGCCGATAGCCGTTTTGTCATTGGAAGCGCAAGAACGTCACGAACGACGTGAAAAAGTTTATCGCGATGATTGAGGTCATTGAAATGATAAATAAACAAAACTCGTGGTGATAAAATTGTATATTTTTATTTTTGAGGAGTAGGAATGAATAAAGATGGTTCTTGCCGCCCCTCAATTTCGGCGGTGATTGCTGAATCTTTTACCGTTTGATTCGTAAAAGGAGAGGGATTTTTATCTAGTATATCGTTTCTTTCTGTAGAGGCGGGATTTGGATGTGTGTGTGTTTCTCTCTTTTGTATTTTGGATATCCCAGTAATATCGGATTCTACAACCACATCTGTTAATCCGCCAATAAGGAGCAAATGTTCTTTATTATCGCATCGGACTAAAACAAGGCGGCGTGCTCGATCTATAGAAATTACTTCACATAATGCTAGTCGTGATAGACTTTTTTTTCTATTATTACTGAATCTTCCCGTACTTAAACGACGTAAAAACAAGATAATTATGGTAATAGCCACGATTGTTATTATAAAAAACAAAAAGCTTATCATTATCTTCGCAGCAGATACACCTATTTGCTCTGATAACCAGATAACCATAGATTTTCTCCCATTTTTGTGTGAAAATATCGTTTTTATCGAGACGAATTATAAATACACCCTTAAAAAGTTCACTTAAATACAAGAAATAAAATTTTTAACATTTAAGTGAGCTTTCTTAGAAAGATAATATCATAGTATGTACTTTATAACAATGAATATAAAGGAAGTTTTGTGATATAAGAAATGGCTAAATCTAAGGCAATGAGAGATGGATAAAGGTTTTGATAATAATAAAAGATCAGCGTCTTCTGTTCATCGAAGAGTTGTGATTTGTAGTGTTGTTTTTATATTATTTTTTCTTTTCATTGTGGGTGTTTTAGGTTTTTTTTATCCACAAAGCTATTTGCAAAAGGCTATATTGATATCTTTTTTGATTCTAGCAATTATCGGCGTTGCAACACTCGTTTTGTGTGGAATGGGGATTTTAAGATATCATGTGTGGTTGCATGAAGATTTTGATTTTAGCATCTTTAATGAGAGCGATGATGCAATTGTAATCTCTGATCTTTCTGGTTTTGTTTATTATTCTAATCAAAACTATCGAAAAATTCTGACCTATAAGCCTGAAGTATCCTGTTATATGGTTATTGCTGATCTTCCAGGAGCTGGTGCACTCTCGTATCGCTTAAAGGTTGCAGCCTGTAACAATCTTGCAGCGCAAGAGGAGTTAAGAGTAGAACAATCAATTTTTATCGATGCTACACCAAAAAAATCTGTTTGGTATAATATTTCCATTCAACCTATCATAAAACAGAAAAAAAAGCTTTTATTTTGGCGTATTGCTGATATTTCGCATTTACAACAAACGCGAGAAGTTTTTTTCTCGAACCTTCAAGAGGCTATCAATCACTTAGATCAAGCTCCTATTGGTTTTGTATCAGTTAATACACAAGGAACTATTCTTTATGCCAATGCGGTTTTTGCCGAATGGTTTTCAATTGATTTAGCGAATTTCTCGATTGGTCAATATAATTTTGATTCGTTATTTGATAGCGTTGGTGCTAAGAGCTCATGGAGTGATATCTGTTTGCAAACCAATAGATATCAAAGTTCAGGTTACTCTTTACCTTATGGGATTTCTTTATGTTTAAATTCACAGACGACTTATGAGAAAATATTCCATTGTCTTATATCTGTTTCTTCTCTCTTAGAAGAAGAAGCCATTTATCGTATTGTGATCATTCCACAACAAATACAAAAAAAAGAGGAGGATCAATTAAAATTGCCTAGTGTACTAGGAGAATATTTTGATGCGAGTCCTTTTGCAATAGCCGTTGTGAATCATACAGGGCAATTGGTTCATATGAATAAAGCTTTTTCATCACTCACGGGATGTATGGACAAAGCTGTCAATTTTTATGATGTTATTTCTCATCGAGATAGTGTGCAGTTAGAGCGTTCTTTTCAGAGAATTGCATCAAATAAAAATTATTTTGTTTCTCTAGAAACTGTTTTAGAAAAAAATGAAGAATGCCATTTACGGCTTCATATTATGTCTGTACCGCCCTATCACGGTGATGCATTGCAAGATTTGCTTATTATCTCTGTGATTGAAACAACCGAACAAAAAACGCTTGAAGATAAAATGATGCAAAGTCAGAAGATGCAAGCTGTGGGACAATTGGCTGGCGGCATTGCTCATGATTTTAATAATGTTTTAACAGCAATTTTAATGTCATGTGATCTTCTTTTAAATACGCATCGTAGTTCTGATCCTGCACATGCTGATCTAATCAATATAAAAAATAATGCTAATCGTGCAGCTGCTCTTGTACAGCAATTATTAGCTTTTTCTAGAAAGCAAACACTTCGACCTGAAGAAGTTGATTTTACTGAATTTTTATCAGATATTCGCAATCTTATTTTACCACTTTTGGGGAATAATATTCAGTTAAAAATTATCCATGGAAGAGATTTGTGGAGCGTTGAAGTTGATCAAGCATCTTTTCAGCGTGTTATTATGAATTTGGTTATTAATGCGCGTGATGCCATGTTAGATGGAGGTATTGTTACGATTGCGACAAACAATATTACAAAGCAACAAAGTGCTGAATTTAATCATCTTGGTTTAGCAATTGGTGAGTATGTACAATTGACTATTTCAGATACAGGGGCTGGTATATCCGCTGCTATACAAGAAAAAATGTTTGAGCCATTTTTTACAACAAAAGAAGTTGGAAAAGGAACAGGACTTGGTTTATCAATGGTTTATGGAATTATCAAGCAGAGCAGTGGGTACATTCATTGTGAAAGTAAAGAAGGTGAAGGAGCAACATTTCATATTTTTCTTCCCCGTTATATCCCCAATATAAAAGGAAAAATTTCTCAAAAGATTGAAAAAGATGAAGAGAAAGATAAAAATATAGACTTAACAGGATCTGCAACTGTTTTATTGGTTGAAGATGAAGATGCCGTCAGAATGGGGGGGGTAAGAGCTCTTCAAATGAGGGGATATACGGTTTTAGAGGCAGCGAGTGGGGTGGAAGCACTCTCTATTCTTGAGGAACAAAAAGGAGCTGTCGATATTATTGTTTCCGATGTGGTGATGCCAGAAATGGATGGGCCCACTTTATTGAAGGAAGTCCGTAAACACTATCCTGATATCAAATTTCTTTTCGTTTCTGGATATGCAAAAGATGCTTTTGCTAAGAATCTTCCACAAGATGCTGTTTTTGGTTTTTTATCTAAACCTTTTACACTCAAACAGTTAGCTCTAACAGTTAAAGAAACACTTTTGTCATAAGACAAAAAATTCATGCAATAGAAAAATTGTGTATTTTAAGATTTTTTAGGCGAAATACGAGCGTATTTTGATGAATAGAGCTTGTGATAATGTCATAGAACTGAATAAAGAAGAAGAATTTTGAAATTGAAATAAAATTCAAAAAAATCACACATTCTGCACAAAAATTTATGAAGAGATAAACTCTATTATGCCATCATTTCATAGAGATTTTCAATTATAGATACTGAGCACAAGCTATGTATAAAACATTGAAAAATGCTGATTAATAGATTGTTAATACACTCAAAAAGATAAAAGCTGTTGTTGCGTATCGACCATTTTACTCTTCCCTTCAATAAATGCTTTTAAGGCTTCGGGGTAGAGTTTATGTTCTGCTTTCAGAACTCTTTGTGCTAAGCACTCAGCAGTATCATGAGGATAGACTGGAACGGCTGCTTGGGCAAGGATTTTTCCTGCATCCATGTCTTCTGTAACAAGGTGAACAGTGCAACCCGTGATTTTTACGCCTGCTTGTAAAGCTTTTTCATGTGTGTTTAAGCCTTTAAATGAAGGCAAAAGAGAAGGATGAATGTTTAAAATTCGTCCTTCGTAAAGTTTTACAAAACGTGGTGAGATAAGGCGCATATACCCTGCAAAGCAGAGAAAATCCGGTTTATATTGATCTAAAATCGTAAAAATACTTTCTTCATGCTCTTCTTTTGTTTTGTAAATTTTGCGATCAACAATATGAATAGGTAAGTTATGGCTTTGCGCCTTTTTAATACCGTTTGCACGCGGATTATCGCAAATAACTGCGACGATTTCAGCAGGATATTCCTTTTGTTGACTAGCTTGAGCAAGGGCGACCATATTGGATCCATTACCAGAAATGAAAACAATGACTTGTTTTTTCATAAATGCAGTACCCCTTTATAAAGTATTCCTTTATTTTGATCTTGGCGTTTTGTTAAGATGCCAAGGGGAGTTACAGTCTCTCCTTTTCTTTCAAGAGCTTGCGTAATTGTTTCAGCTGCATGCTGTGCTACGATAATGATCATGCCAATACCACAATTGAATGTTCTTAACATCTCTATTTCTTCTATTTTACCTTGTTTGGCAATCCATGAAAATACTGCTGGAACATTGATGGTAGAAAGATTAATTTCAGCGCAGAGAGAAGATGGAATGACACGTGGAATATTTTCAGGAAATCCTCCACCCGTAATATGAGCAAGAGCTTTAATTCCTTCGTATTTTCGCATGATCGGAAGAAGCGATTTTACATAAATGCGTGTTGGTGTAAGAAGTGCTATACCAAGGCTGTTTTCAGGGGCAAAAGGGGCAGGGTCATTCCATTTGAGATAATTTTGCTGGACGATTCGTCGAACAAGCGAAAAGCCGTTGGAATGAATTCCAGAGGCGCTTAGACCTAATATAATATCACCTTCTGTCAAATCTTTTGAAGGGAGTAGCTTGCTGCGTTCGCATGCTCCTACAGCAAAACCGGCTAGATCATAATCTCCCTCTGCATACATTCCTGGCATTTCTGCAGTTTCTCCTCCAATAAGAGCAGCACCGGCTTGTTTACATCCTTCAGCAATACCAGAAACAATTACAGCACCTTGTTCAGGGTCAAGTTTTCCAGTTGCAAAATAATCTAGAAAAAAAAGAGGTTCAGCCCCTTGTACGAGTAAATCATTGACACACATAGCTACAAGATCAATACCGACAGTGTTATGGTGACCTACTTCAATGGCAATTTTTAATTTTGTTCCCACACCATCATTGGCTGCTACGAGGATAGGATCCGTAAAGCCAGCTGCTTTTAAATCAAAAAGGCCACCAAACCCGCCAATTTCTGCATCTGCTCCGGTTCGTTTTGTCGCGCGTATAAAGGGTTTAATTTTTTCTACCATGGCATTACCCATATCGATGTTTACACCGGCTTTTGCGTAGGTAAGACCAACTTTGGATTTATTATTTGTAAGATCTTGATTGCTCATTGGAGCCTTCCTTTAATGGAAAATCAGGTTTTGATATTATGCAATGCCATGATAGAGTTCTCTCTGCAAGAGATATTGATAAGAAAATAAGCAACTTTGCTTGTACCTTATTGTGAAGATGTTTATAATTTTTTGTGAAGAATTTTTAGGATATTCTATGAGCAAGATATCAGATAATCACGGACAGTCTTCTTGGCAGCTTATGAGAAAGAAAGCGAGTGAAAATGCATCTCGTGATCGTTATAAGACTTATGTGCCAGCGTATACTCAATTGCCGTTGCCGAATAATATGAAAAGGCAAATCTTTTTTTGGCTTGGTACGCTGATTTTTTTTATTCTTTTTATGTTTGTTTTTGGATCGATTTTGCTTCCTTTTGTGGCAGGGATTGTGTTAGCTTATTTTCTCAATCCCATTGTTCAATTACTTGAAAAATTTGGTATTCGTCGTGTATTTGGGACTGTCCTCATTACCTTATTTATTGTTATTACCTTTGTTGCTTCTTTGGTTATTTTGATTCCTGTTATTAGTTGGCAAATACAGCAATTTATGAGTGATGGTTTACCTGTTTATATTAATCGTATTCAAACCTTTTTTGTTGAGCATGATTTTGATTGGATAAGGCGCTATTTTGGAAGTGATCCAAATGAATTACGGAATAATATTAAAGGATTTTTGGGAGAAGGTTCAGATTTTATTACGTCTCTTTTGAATTCACTTTTAAAGTCAGGAAAATCTATCGTTAATATCGTTAGCCTATTTGTTGTGGCACCTGTGGTGGCATTTTATATGTTATTAGATTGGCCACGTATGGTAACAGCAATTGATTCGTTAATACCGCGTGATCATCTTGAAACCGTTCGTAGTATTTTTCATGAAATGGATAGAGCTATTGCAGGCTTTGTTCGTGGACAAGGAACTGTTTGTCTTATATTGGGAGGCTATTATGCTATTGGTTTAACGATTGCAGGACTGAATTTTGGTCTTTTGATTGGTATGTTTATTGGTCTTATTAGCTTTGTTCCTTATATCGGCACAATGAGTGGTTTTGTCCTTTCTGTTGGTATTGCATGGGTCCAGTTTTATCCCAACAATTGGGGGGGAATCATCGTTGTGATGGCACTCTTTTTAATTGGTCAATTTATTGAAGGGTATATTCTTCAACCCAAGCTTGTAGGTTCATCAGTGGGATTACATCCCGTATGGTTGATGTTTTCACTTTTTGCTTTTTCTTCACTCTTCGGTTTTACTGGTATGCTTGTTGCTATTCCTGCGGCAGCGGCTGTTGGCGTTTTAGTTCGTTTTGCTCTTCATACTTATCTTAGTTCTCAGATGTATTCGCGAAGGGGGAATTCGGAGCCGCTAAAATGAATGGGCGTGAAACGCAATTATCTTTAAATTTTCCTTATGATCCGATTTTTCAATTTGAGGATTTAGTGGTAACGGAAAGCAATCGTATGGCTTTTCAGCTTATTGATCACTGGCCCAATTGGAGCTTACCTATAGCAGTTTTGGTTGGCAAAGAAGGATCTGGAAAAACGCACTTTTCTAATATATGGCTCCAAAAAGCAGATGCTTTCAGGATTCAGCACAATGAAATTGATCAGGCTGTTACTATGGCTTCTTTAGGCAGATCATTTTTGATAGAGGATATTGGTGCAAGTGAAATCAATGAGACAGGACTTTTTCATTTAATTAACAGTATTAAGCAAGCAAATCTTGATGCACGACAAGCTACTTTATTGATGACGGCACGAACACTTCCTTCCGCTTGGAATTTAACGTTAAATGATCTAAAAAGTCGTCTTAATTCGGTGATGTTCGTTGAAATTAATCAGCCTGATGATGCATTGTTAACAGCTGTTGCATTTAAGCTTTTTTCCGATAGGCAACTTATTGTACATCCAGATACGGTTTATTATCTTGTAAGTCGTTGTGAACGTTCTTTATTTTCATTGAAGCGTGTTATTGATTCTGTTGATCAGTTGGCATTACAAAGAAAAAGAAAAATAACACGTGCTGTTATTGCTGAAGTCTTGAATAGAAGAAATCTGTAAATACTCCTTATCATGGCTTACTTATTCTGTCCTTCTATTATCGTTTCAATATGTGGAAAAACAAGTCATTTAAATTTTCTCCTTTTGGGATATCTATTAAGAGTGAAAAATAGTATTTTTTACTTTTGTCATGTGTTTATTTTAAATAGCTTTGAGATTTTATTGTATGATGTTGAAAATTCTTTCCATTTTCGCATTTGAAAAGGTTTCTAAAAGAGCGCCTTATTTTATTTATAATAAAACCTTTGTGCTTTGAAAAAATGTTTGTTGTTTATGGATTTGGATTGTAGAAGATCTAGAATTTTTAATAAAAGAGTCATTGAGAAGATAGAAAAAGAGAGAAAAAGCTTAATACAGCTGAATTTTTTGGCTTATGTTCTCTTTGGAAAAGTTTTTCTATGATATTTAAGTCGTTGTTTTCTAAAATTGTATCTGTAGAATGCGTTTTCATACAGTGAAAGCTTGCTTAAAGCAGAATAAAAACTATGAAACCCTAATAGAGAAATTTATTATTTTTTAATGAGATCAAATCATACTGTGTAGGTTATTTTCTATTATTTGTCAATAAATCTGTTATTGAGTAGGCAAAAAAATTCAGAAATGTGCTTTTTTGTAAAGAAATGCAACAAAATTAAAAAAAAGTGTGTTTTTCTCTTGCACTTCTGTTGTGAAAATTTTAGGAAATGTGCATCAAGTAAATGTAAATGGCGGAGCGTAGCGCAGCCTGGTAGCGCACCTGATTTGGGATCAGGGGGTCGTAGGTTCGAATCCTATCGCTCCGACCATATTTGATTGAGTGTGTGAGAATGACCCAATTGGGTACGTGTGGTGAGAAACTATCATTCAAGCGTTGTGTAATCTGAAGGAAAAAGGCATGATCGCACGTATTTACAGTCCTGCTAAGACAGCTATGCAGTCAGGTAAGGGGAATACAGGTTTTTGGATTTTAGAGTATGAGCCGGTGAAAGCAAAAATGCTTGAACCTCTTATGGGGTACACGGCGACGTCTGATATGAATAATCAAGTAAGGATCCGATTTAATAGGAAGGAAGAAGCAATTGCTTTTGCGCGTAAGAATGCTATCTCTTACCGTGTAGAAAAGAAACATACGTCGATTCGACGTGCTATTTCTTATTCTGATAATTTTCGCAGTGATCGGCAGCATTCTTGGACACATTGAATTAAAGATGCTATTTTGAATTGAGAAAATAATCAATTGGGTCCCGTAGCTCAGCTGGATAGAGCAACGGCCTTCTAAGCCGTGGGTCACAGGTTCGAATCCTGTCGGGATCACCATGTTTAAATGATATTAGTAGGCTATAAAAGGTTCGAGAGTTCTCCTTTTATTCTATTAGCTTATTTCTATGTATAATTCCGAACCTTTTTGATGTTTTTTGGGTGATTTTGTTACTAAACGTTTTCTGTTGACTTTTTTAGTATAAAATGATTCTGTTTTATCTTTTTTCAGAAAAAAATTCTTTCGATTTCTGAAACTGTAGCATCTGCATTTTCTTGCCACGTGTTGCTACTATATTACATGCTTTAGGAAACAGATTGCAAAAATTCTTTTTTACGAGCTTCTTTTCATCTTTCTGAAAATGATATTTTGTTTCTTAGATTAGATTTAAACATTATGGCTGATGCTGGTAAAATTGCAAAAAAAACATCTATTGTAATTTTTTTATTTTTTATGAATAATGTCATTACGTTTTTCAGTATGATCTTTGGTAAGATCGATTTTGATCAGATACAAGGCATGATGGATTCGATTTAGAATCGTTTATGAAATATTGAAGAATAAAAACGATATCTGTTTATGATGAAAATTTACAGACAACGCAAGAAGCGGAGAATATTTTCTTGTCTTGGAAGCTGTGATTCATATCGAATTACTTTTTTATAGTTTTTTCGTATAAAAGGGTGTTATATGTGCCACCCAGATAAGATATTGTTATTTTTCAATAAGAGATATTTGCAGCCAATTTGATTTAACGTGATTGTCACTGTTTCTCAGGTAGGGCTATAGATTTCATCAATGCTTAGGTTTTCTTAGTCTTATAGGTTTTAAGGATGTATACTGTGTATTTATAGGCTATCTTGCACATATTTTGTTTGAATTATGAATGAAGATAGATTGCATCTCAGAGTTAAGTTTTTAGATTTCACATTTACATTTTCAAATGTTTTTTCTTATTTCTTTGTAGTTTCTACCTTATGTTAGAGGTATTTTAGTATTGGATATACAATTATATTAAAATGTTATGCAAATGAGATCTGAAGATCTAAACTTATACGGTTCAAGGTGATCATTATTTCAATAGGAATACAGTGTGAGGAGAATGCCATCTTACGCGCTTGTTTTAAGAGATGTCTCTTTAAGCTCACAAAAGCCCACTTCACGCTGGCGCTCGTGGATGGTACAACGATAAATCCATTGTGCACTTCATCTTGATGCTTATGAAGGAGAAAATCGGCACTATCATATACTTTGCCTATTTGCCAGCCTCCAATGTTGCGACAGTTCTTGGCACTTAAGACAGTTCATAAAAGCCATTTTTATTCCTTTTTTATACAAATTTTATCCACACACTCATTCCGCTTTTGCCGTGCAAGGGAATGATTTTGATTGATTCAAGATCAACAGATTTGAAATGAGAGAATCCTACGTTATTCGAGACTCTCATTCAATATACAAAACAGTGAATTATGATTATAAATCAATGTCTTGTATAGGCTTACAGAGACACGGCATGTGTTTGGACGATTGGTTATGGTCACACCAGTAATGCGGGTCACCCCCTTGTCAAAAAAGGCATGCGGATCACACAAGAGCAAGCAGAAGAAATCCTTTGTGAAGACTTAAAGCAATTTGAGAATACGGTTGAGAAATCGGTCACAGTTTCATTAACGGATTGCCAATTCGCGGCATTGGTCTCGTTTTGCTATAATGTAGGAACCGCTGCTTTTTGCAAGTCAACATTGTTGAAGAAGCTTAATCAAGGCGATTATGAAGCCGTACCCTTAGAATTACAGAAATGGAATAAGGTCGGTGGGAAACCTCTTGCGGGTTTAGCCAACCGTCGCGCAGCAGAAGCGGGATTATGGGTAAAAGGGTCTTATGTTTCTTCAAATTATCAAAGGGTAGAAACGAAAACGGCAACGGGTCTTTTCAA
>NZ_JBHIOO010000011.1:0-59593 GCF_042195585.1 Bartonella sp. AS69XJJH
AATGATTGTGATGCGGTTCGAGAGATTTTTAGGGATTTTGACTTTTTAGAATTAGAGACCCTTTGGACAGCAGGTACGGCTAAAAAAATACCCCGAAAAGAACTCTTGATTCGCAATAATTGAGGAAAATCATAAAAAGATTTGTTAGAATCAGAAGAAAATATTTCTTCTCTAATAGGACTTTTTATATGCTTACATCCTTTGGTAAAATTTTACGGAAACTTCGCATTGATCATTCAGAACGCCTTTTAGATATGGCTAAAAAATTAGATATATCTGTAGGATTTTTATCATCTGTAGAAATTGGCAAAAAGTCTGTTCCGGTAGGACTGGAGGAAAAGATAATTGAACTCTATGCTTTAGATAAAGAGGTAGCAGAAATTTTGAGAAGAGAATCGGATGCTTGTCGCAAAAGTTTCACTATAAAGCCTTCTGATACATTCAGATGTGAAGCTGTTGGTATGTTTTCTAGACTGATAAACATTATTTCAGAAGAAGATTTAGGACTATTAAAAAAATTATTAGAGAAAGCTGGAAAAAAGAATGCGCTTTGTAAAGAAAAGTGTGAAAATCCTATTCCCGAACCTAATTATATGGTCCCTAACCTTAAAAAATACAAATAAAATCAATGTTTTATTGCAATTAAATTTAAGATTCGAATCCAGGTACCCCAGCCAATTCTAGTGAAATTAGTTAATCAAATTTCAGCTTGAGAGTGGATTACCCCCTTAACCGTCTGTTGCTATTCGTAGCAAGTCTTGTAAGTTGAGAGACACCTATTTGTAGTGGGGTAGCTCTAAATATGGTGAGGTTCTCTTTTACTATAGCTGTCGCTCAAAGAGCTCTTTTAAAAGATTCTTTTCTATAAGAGGGGGTAAATGATTTATGCGCACTTGCTTTAGAAAAACTATTTAGCTGGATTTTTTGCTCTATAGCAACACCAGCGGGTAATTTTCCGTATTCCACCATCTTCATTACGCCGAACAGCGTAGCAATAATGCTGATTAGGAAACACATGCCGCTGCATGTCACGTACCATACCAGCAGCATGTCCATAGGGTGCTACACAATCAATAAACCACATATATTCTCCGCCTTGCCAATCCGCATCGGACAAAAGCTCTCCCTTTTCAAGCATAGATTGATGATTTTTTTCATCTAAAAAAGCCCAAGTGATAAAGGCGCAAAATTCTCCACGTTCATTTTTATAGAGTTTATATTGCCCAGTTTGTAAAGCTGGTCCTAAATTTCGTTCGATATCCCAGATTCGCCAGCAGCGGTATAAGGGAGATGTAAGCATTAAAACAATCATGGCACCCAAAGCCGTAAGAGGATCTATGAGTGATGGTGATGAATTTTCATTTACAGACATTATCTTTCCTTTAGGGATTGTTCTAAAATTTTGGTGATAGGTTCAAAGAAATAAGAAATGAGACGCCGTTTTGAGGTAATGACATCCGTTGTCACAGTCATGCCAGGGATAAATTTAAGTTGCTTGTTATTCAAAGTGATATGATCTTGGTCAATTTTGATTAAAACAGCGTAGACACCATTATTAATTTCTTTATCATAGCGCGCTGTAGCGCCTACATTAACGACTGTACCGTGGATAACACCGAAACGTTCAGGTGGAAAGGCAGAAAATTTGATGTAAGCACGTTGGCCCTTTTCTAAAAAACCAATATCTCGATTATCAAAAAACGCTTCAACAATGAGACCGCCCGCACCAGGGACAATACGCATGAGCGTTTTACCAGCTTCTACAAAGCCGCCCAAAGTATGGATACTTAAATCATCGATACGTCCATCAACAGGTGCATAAAGTGATAAGTGGTCAATATGGTATTGAGTGCTATCAAGCTTTGCTTTTAATCCTTGAAGATTCAGTTCTGTTTCACGCGAAAGTTGGCGATAGCGGGCGATTTCATCGGAAATGAGACTTTTCCGTTGTTGGCGTAGGGTGTTTATTTCGGCGGCATTTTCTTCCAAACGTCTTTGATTGGTTAAAATTTCATGCTCGACATTTTTAAAGTCATGTAAACGCTCTAAATAAACCGCTTGGCTAATGACTTTTGTTTCCATCAGGCTTTTTGCAGCTTTTAATTTTCCTTGGCTTAATTGACGATCATCTTCCAACCTATCTAATTGCGCATGTTGTGTTGCACCGCTGCGCTCGACGCGGTCCGCCTGTGCTTTTAGCGCTCTTAATTTATCTTGGAGAGATTGAAGGGCAGCGCTAATGAGTTTTTCCCCTTCTATTCTTGCAGTCTGATTGCCAGAAGGAGGAACTGGTAGATAGGCAAGCCCTTTGGTCACAAAATCTTCATCCAAAGGATCACTTTCATGCAAAGCTGTTAAAATAGCTGTTGCAATTTGTGCTTGAAGGGTTTGTTGCGCGATATCTGCTTGAACACGTGCGCACTCATTGAGGGCTTCACGAGGATCTAATTGAATAAGAAGATCGCCTTGATGAACAAATTGCCCTTCTTTTACAAGAATTTTCTCAATGCGTCCTGTATTTTGCGCTTGGACCAGCTGAACGTAAGCGGTGGGAATAACACTTCCTTGCCCCCGTGCAACAATCTCTGTTTTTGCGATAAAGCTGCCGATTACAATAAAGAGAAATAAGGTGACCAAAACAGCAACCACCATATGAAGCGTTGGTGACAAAGGGCGCAAATAGGGAGCTTTATCTGCCATTTTTTGCCTCCAAATCAGTAAAGTTTAAGACGGTTGCATGCTGAGGAAAGAGGTCACTTTTGTGGGTAATAACAAGAACAATACGTTCTTGCGAAAGTTTATATAAATGCTCAACAATTTGTGCACTGACAGTGTCATCCAATGCGGAAGTAGGTTCATCCAAAATAAGAAGGCTTGGGTTTATCAGAAAGAAACAAGCCAAAGCCAAGCGTTGGCGCTGACCACCTGATAAAAAACCACCTTGCTCTCCTACTTGAGTATGAAGTCCTAAAGGCAACTGAGCAATCAAATCATGGCAAGCACTAACATATAGTGCAGTGTCGATTTCATCTTTAGTGGCATCTGGTTTAGCAAGAAGCATATTCTCAAGAATGGTTCCGGAAAAAAGGCAAGGATTTTGAGGAAAATACGCGATTGTTTCACGCACGCTACGGACATCAAAATTTTGTAAAGGTTGGGCATTAATCAATATCTTTCCGCTTGTTGGGGGGTAGAGTCCACAAAGGAGCTTCGCCAAGGTTGTTTTTCCGCACCCTGAAGGACCAAGTAACATAATTGGTTGCCCAGGTTGTAAACAGACATTAAGATGATTGATAATGGACTTATCTCCATAAGAAAAACAGAGATCGTTGGCTTCAAGATGAGGAGGAGCGCTGAGTTGAAGAGGCGGTTTTTCCTTTTCCCATTCTGAAGGGGAGTTAAGAATATCGCCCAAACGAAGACGAGAGATTTTCAAATGCTGCCATTCTTCCCATAGGGATGCAAGGCTTAAGATAGGACCAGAAACATTTCCAGCGAGGAGATGAAAGGCAATAAGTTGCCCTAGTGTAATCTGGTTTTGAAGAACTGCCTGAGCACCAAAAAAGATGATAAAAATAGTGAAAAGATCACCAAAAATATGGCTCATGGCTCCATTGAGAAGATGCAATTTACTGGTTGTAAGGCTTTGATCTAAACTACGGGCTAAAGTTTCTTGCATGCGTATTGTATGGGCTGGCTCCTTTACATGCGCTTTTATGGCTTCAAGATTGGTAAAACTTTCAATGAGGCGCGATTGATGGGCGGCTTGCAGAGTAAAAGCACGGCGTAATTGGCGGCGCAAGAAGGGACCGACCAACGCTAAAGAGCCCATTTGCAAGGGTAAAACAATAAGGACAATAAAGGTAAGTTTTGGACTAATGGAAAAGAGTGCCGCAAGATAAATGATTGCGAACAGAACATTTAGCACAGTTGTGGCGATGGTTCCTGTTAGAAACCCGCGAATTGTATCAACCTCTCCGATTCGCGTGAACAGTTCCCCCACTTGCCAACGGCGTAAAGTGGGCAAAGAGAGACTTAAAAGATGGGTGTAAATGCGCCGTCCAAATTCTAGCGTAAGCCGATTGGCTAAATAAGCTCCTAAGTAGCCTGATAGAGTGCTAAGAGCCGTGCTAAACAGCATGATAGCAACCATCAAGACAACGATAGCATAGAGACTTTCAATACGCTGAAAAGGGAGAATACGGTCGATAATCGCTTGAAAAATAAAAGGATTCACCAAGCCCAGCAAACGCAAAACAACAGCAACGCAACTGAGTTCGATAACATAATAGATATATTTCTTTGTTGTTCTTGTAAACCAAGAGAAGGATACTGGTTTTTCTTGTGAATGACTCATTTGAATTTATGATTTTATTTAAGAGAAAGAGCGATTGATGTCGCATATTTAAACAGTATTGTAAATAGTATTATATTCACACAAAAATATACATTTTGTGTTAACATAATATAAACATAGTGTATTTATTATTTATACAGTATTTTTATTATTATTTATACAAATTATATTTGACATTTGCTAAAATGAATAATAACAGAGTTACCACTGTATCGTTGTGATGCAGTTTTTTAATAATATAAGGAGACTAAAAATGGGTAGTTCAAGCTCGTCACATGGCTCGAATCTTTCATGTAGCCCTTCGGGTTATTGGGACGAAATGAAAACAACAGGAACAGTAGGAAGAGAGGTAGGCACAGTTGTTGGGGCAGCTGGAGGAGGTGTGCTTGGAGCAGCCGCAGGAGTAGCTGCGACAGCTGCAACAGGCGGTATAGGTGCAGTGACGCTCCTTTCGTCGTCTGCAGCAGGTTCTGTAATAGGTGCAGCAGGTGGTGCTCTCAGTGGCTCTTTATTAGGAGCAAGCGTGGGAGCTATACATCATACTTATCTTTGTTTCCGGTAAATTATGAAATATTTAGCACTATATATCTAAATTTATGGTAATATTGTAGGCATGTTATCAGTAAACATGTCTACATTCACTGATAAAATAATATATATTTTAATTAAGAAATTTTATGTGTTATGGATAAGTTAAATATAATTAATAATTTATTTTTATCATTAAGCTCTATAGTTATATTTATATCTTTATTTAAATTATATTATGGATCTAATTCGTATATTAAAAATAACATTATACAAAAATCATTAATAAGAGTAATTTCATTTTTTATATTATTCTTTATGTTGTTTTATTTCGTTAATTTTTATTTAATGGGGTTACTTAATAAAGATTATAAAATATTTTATATATATATATTATTTTTTAAAATATATTTTAGTGGAAATATTATAACTTATATTACTTTTATTGTTAAAAACGCATTGTTTGCAACAAATATTTTTGTACTTTTAAGTATGTATTTTTATAAATTAAATTTTCCTACTTGGTGGCAGTCTATAAAATTAGGATCAGTTATCATTATTACATACTGTATAATATATTTTGGACTTTATTATTTGTTTAATTAGTATCAATTATTTCATAATTATTAACAGTATTCCTACTTTTTCAACTGTAAAAATCGTATAATGAAAGCTTTATAAGAGTCAATACGGTGTTTTCTATAGATTTTATTGAAATATTTGTATATTTTAGTTTCTAATTGTTATGGTGGATATTATTGATGTGGATAGATTTTATTAACTTTATTTTAGAAATATTGCGTTCAATTCTTATCGTTTTTACTGTTATATTCTCAATTATTTTGTATTTTGAATCTAAAGGATACAGTAAAAAAGAAACTAAGAAAAAACTATTATCATTAGTTAAGTTATTTTTAATATTTATGTCCATAACTTCTTTTATTACATTAATTATTATTATAATATATCTATATTATAGATAAATATATTATATTTTGGTGCTTTCTTATTATGGATAATTTAGAAATTATTAAAACTGTGTTAGTTTTAATAAGTATTATTGGTTTTTTTAAAATTTTTTCTTATATACTTAGATTCAGAAGTTGGAAAAAATATATAAAATCAGATTTAATTGAGTTAAGTTTATTATTTATAGCATTCTCAATTTCTGTCTATATTTCTATATATATAAAATCATTCGTAAAGTAGATAAAATATTTTAAATTAAAATATTATGATATATGATATGTTTTTTATCAGGTTAAATAAGATTTATTTTTAGTAATTGTTTTATATCTATGTAGAATTTTACATTTCAAAAAATGAGTTGCCTTAGTTAAAAAGAGATAGAAAAAACAACATTTTATATGAGAATTCTATTTTTTGTTATAGATTATTTGCGTATCTATAAATTTATGTAGCTATAAGTTTATAATGAAATTTGCTAAATTTATTTTTTACAGAGTTTTTTCTTAAAAAACACAAATTGTATCAACTTCTCCAATACGTGACAACAGTTTCCCCACTTGCCAATGGCGTAAAGTGGGCAAAGAGAGACTTAAAAGATGGGTGTAAATGCGCCGTCCAAATTCTAGCGTAAGCCGATTGGCTAAATAAGCTCCTAAGTAGCCTGATAGAGTGCTAAGAGCCGTGCTAAACAGCATGATAGCAACCATCAAGACAACGATAGCATAGAGACTTTCAATACGCTGAAAAGGGAGAATACGGTCGATAATCGCTTGAAAAATAAAAGGATTCACCAAGCCCAGCAAACGCAAAACAACAGCAACGCAACTGAGTTCGATAACATAATAGATATATTTCTTTGTTGTTCTTGTAAACCAAGAGAAGGATACTGGTTTTTCTTGTGAATGACTCATTTGAATTTATGATTTTATTTAAGAGAAAGAGCGATTGATGTCGCATATTTAAACAGTATTGTAAATAGTATTATATTCACACAAAAATATACATTTTGTGTTAACATAATATAAACATAGTGTATTTATTATTTATACAGTATTTTTATTATTATTTATACAAATTATATTTGACATTTGCTAAAATGAATAATAACAGAGTTACCACTGTATCGTTGTGATGCAGTTTTTTAATAATATAAGGAGACTAAAAATGGGTAGTTCAAGCTCATCACATGATTCACACAGAAATTCACATTCAACTACAGCGTGTGGTATTAAAGATTATTATCATGCCGCGCAAACAGAGAAGATTGAGGTAGGACTCCTCGGAGGAGTTGCGGGAGCTCTGTATGGAGGATTCGCTGGCTCGCGAGTTGGTGGTGTATGGGGTACGGTTACAGGCGCTGTAGCGGGTGGATATGCAGGTTATAAAATGGGCAGAGATGCAGGGCTTATTATAGGGCCTATGAAAAAGTTTCAGGAGTGTGGTCATCGCGTTGACATTTTTTGATTTGTAGATAATTCTTAATAATATATTTTAAAATCAATTTTTTAGACATATATTTATAAATATATGTCTAATTTTATTTATTTTATAGATATATACCATTATAATATTTTATATAAAAAATTCATTTCGGGTGTTTATTATGTATATTGGTAATAATCTTATTTCACTATTAAGTTATAATGTTTTTGATATTTTATTTTCAATATTTATTTTTATATTTTCATTTTCATTAATTTATAGATACAGTGGTGACAGTTGGAAAAATAGTATAAAGAAAGCAATTAAGACATTTAGTGGGTTCTTTTTGTTATTTTTGGCGTTTTGTTTTATTTATGTTGCGTTTAAATACATTAGATATTAGTATTTATATTTAAATTATGTTTGATAAAAAAATATTTTCATTTAAATAAGTTTCTATTATTTGTAATAATATATATTTTTTTATTATTATGAAATTTCTTTATAAAATTGAAATAATCATTTATTGTAAAATACAGATGAATTTATGTGTATTTTATTGTTTATTTTTTTCTGTAACTATATTACATATGCATCATATTTTATGATAAATGTATTTCATTTTTCTTGATGAAGATATATTTTTCTATTTTCATTGGAAAAATAAGCCTGTAAGAAATGCTTAATTTCCTTATTAGAGAAGTCTTCTTTCCTACTTTTATGATGAGATTTCTGAGCATAAAAAATATATGTAAAATCAATTATAGTATTTAAGTTTAGAATTTGAATTCAAATATTTTATCTATATGTCACGCGCTAAAAAGAGGCTATAAGTTGCTTTTGGGTGTTCAAAGAACT
Source organism: Bartonella sp. AS69XJJH (assembly GCF_042195585.1). Classification (NCBI taxonomy): domain Bacteria; kingdom Pseudomonadati; phylum Pseudomonadota; class Alphaproteobacteria; order Hyphomicrobiales; family Bartonellaceae; genus Bartonella; species Bartonella sp. AS69XJJH. Next base: position 8,135 of record NZ_JBHIOO010000011.1, read on the forward strand.
TGTCAGTAATGCTTATGTCCGTTGAGAGACGATAACTGATTTGTTCGTTTCCGCACGTCTCAAAATTTATTTTTGAAATAAGCTAATTTAGTAAATGTAACTTACTATACTTCTAGCCTCTACTCATTATCTTCAGAAAGAGGAAGTGAGGCGATTTCTGTATCAAGTGCATCCATAAAATCGATAATAAAAGCAGCATTCGTTCCCAAATCTCTTGGCAAATAACGAGAAGCAGAGCGCATATCAACAAAAGTTGTATCCCCTTCATCAGTTAAACGAATGATAATGTCTGAAATGAAACCAAGGTAAAAAGTTTTTGCCATTGTTTCAATATACAGTTCATTCTCTTCACCTTTAAACTTTCTTTGAGCCACAACAGGCCAATCATAGGCTGCTAAAACATTGAGAACAGATTCGCGAATACGATCAGGTGAACCATCATAACGGCGCCCCGATATTTCTGGCCATTGTGACATCTGTAATGCTGCTTGTTCAGTCAAAACACTTTTGAGTGGCAAAGCATCGCTGGGACGTATTGTGCGAAAAAAAGCGGGCGGGATTTGTGTGTCGGTAGAAATATCGTAAAGAGCAGGTAAGGTAAACCAAAGTCCAAAAAATAATATCAATGGTGTAGTAGTTATGAGTGAATAAATGATCCCTTTTAAAGCGTTCATTCCCCCTAGGGCTCCATAGACCCATAAGCTATGAAGTGCTTTTAAAGCAAGAAGAAGAGAAATAATCACACAGCCGCTAGAGATTCCGATCAAAATTATGAAATCAATTACGTTAATGACGGAAAAACGTTGTAAAATGACTGAAAATAATAAAATAAAGAACGCTAATCCACCAAATCGAGGGGACCATACTGCTGCTCTTGAAACGAACCGAACATATCTCTTCTTCATGAAGTTTTTTCCCCTCAATTGTAAACTATAAGCCAAGTTTTTTCAGAGTGCCTATCTTACAAAAAGCTTCTGCTTATAAGAGAAAAATAAAGCACTTATTTTTGAGGTCAAGGATGCATAATGTCTTATAAGTTTCCAGCGATTATTTTTGCACTTCATTGAAGGTAATCAGAATTTCCTCTATAGTTTATCATGTCATTGATGCAAACTTTATGGAAACGTTTGTAAATAAAAAGAAAAAACTCAAATAGCAAGTTTTACGGTTGTTAGCAGCATATTTTTCTAGAACTTTACTCTTGATTTTTCTCTTCTGATTGCGGGGAGTTTTTTCTGTCAGATAATGCGTATCAAATAGGATATGATGATGTGCAATAGAGATTTCATTATATCTCAATAAAAAATTGAGGGATCTACAATCAGACAAACTTGAATTCGCGTATTCGATTAATAGAGAAAAAAGATAACCATTTTGAGAGGCTTTGTTTATTTTGTATAGAAAGTAAGGTGTTGTCCAAATGAGAGGTTAGTATGTTTTTATTCATAAAATATGCGGCAGGTTGCAGATGAAAGGAAAGATTCACTTTCCTTTTTTGCAAGTGAAGAAGGGGCAAAAATACGTAAAATGACAAAACCTTCATTCAAATTTTTAGCAACCAAAACTGAATTAGCATTTATTTTAGGTTTTGATTTTTTGAGTTCTATTATTTGTATTGGTTTTCCAATGATAAGATCGAGAGTATTATCAGGGGCTGTTCGGTCATTAAGGTTGTAAAAAATAATTCCGTTGTGCGTGTAAGCAGCGAGTGACCAAAATTGTCGTGTTTTCAAAGCTTTTAAATAAACAGGTCCATTTTCAAGATTAAATCTGCAGACTTTAAGAAGAAAGAGTGGATCAGCAGATTGTTGAATAGGATTATCGGGAGTAAAAGCAACAAATTGATAAGGGGCGCCGGATTTTTTAAGGCTTATCCATATATTATTTTGTGTCCAAGTGGGGATCAGAAAGAGAACACAAATATGAACGATAATAGCGCCAATGATTGCAAGAAGTGCGGTATGAATAAATCTAGTCACAATTTATTTGTCCTGATGGGATTTGTTCTATTGAGGGCATTGTGAGCTTTTGTAATGCCGTTGCTGAGATGATTGGGGTATCGTATAAGGTGAGAATAAGCCCGAATTCTTTTTGACTAACTGTTGCAAGCCAATTGCCGGCTTGCGGTGTAGGTGAAATATTGATGCGCAATGAGCCGTCATGCTCATAAGTAGTAGCGTTCGTGTGGAGTTCAAAAGGTATTTCTTTGGATGAAGTATAGGGTTTTAGGGATTTGTCAGCTGTATAAAGGGTAAAAAGACGAGTTTCAGGGATGGTGCCTTTGAGCAAATAATGACAGTGAGGGTGGAGTGGGCGCCCTTGGTTATCTCGCCAAATCTGGAATTGAATACCTTCAGTGCGTCCGAGTGAAACAATGCCTTGTTTAGCGGTGAGAGCGCGGGTATAGGGATCCATATTGGCGGTTCCCATTTGTGGATAAGCACTCCATTTTCCAATTCTAAAGAGTCCAAAATGATGAAAGGAATTGAGCACATAATCGACACTCCATTTTCCACATAAAATAGAAAAAGCGAAGATAAAAAAGAAAATGGTGATATTAAAAAACATCAGTGGATATCTTAAATTCAAAATGTTGAATCTCCAGTTATTTTCATCTTCAAAGAAATTGCAGATGGTTTTTTCAGATCTTTGTTAATCAATCGCACAATATTCAATGTTTCAGGAGAAAGCGTAGAAGGCGTTGGGGAGAAAAATTCAGAATCTGCATGGGAGGAAAGTATTGGGGGATGATAAGGAAGAAGAGAATCTTTAACACCATAGAGTTGTTTGAGCATAATATTTTGGTGTGCAGCAAGCATGATGCGTTGCCATATCATGGCAGGGACTCCACCCCCAAAAGCACGATTCATCGGTGAAAAGTTATCATTTCCCATCCATACCGCTCCAGTATAATTGCCTGTAAAGCCAACAAACCAAGCATCACGATAGGATTGTGATGTTCCAGTTTTCCCAGCGACAAGAGTCATGGGTAGAGCAGCACGCTTACCAGACCCTCGTGTTGAGACACCCACCATCATTTGGTTCATATAAGCAGCTGATTGTCTGCTGAGAACTCGGTGTAACTTATTTCCGTTATGCTCGAAATCCCATACCACATGCCCATCGATTGTTCTGATTTGCATGAACCCATGCCGATTACCAGCTATCCCGCCATTCGCAAAGACATTAAAGCCAGTTGCTTGATCCATGGGGGTCATGTTGGAAGTGCCAAGAACCATCGTTTTATGTGATAAAATATGTGCGTTAATCCCCATATTCTTGATGAGGTCTATGATGGGTTGGGTATCGCGGTTAAGATATTGATAGGTGAGATACACAGGGACTGTATTAATGGAAAAAGCTAAAGCTGTTGCTAAATCAATTTTTCCCAAATAACGACCAGAATTATTTTTTGGTGTCCAACCTCCCCAATTAATAGGAGCATCTAAAACGATTGTTGAGGGAGAAAGTCCGTGTTCCAATGCGGTTGCGTAAACATAAGGTTTGAATGAAGAACCAGTTTGCCGTCCGCCTTGTGTCGCTCTGTTAAATTGGCTCTTTTTATAATCTAGACCTCCAACAATTGCGCATACAGCACCGTTATTATCGAGTATAACAGTGGCAGCTTGTGTTACGCGATATTGTTGACCATACTGATGTAAATGATATGCAATTGATTCTTCTGCTGCTTTTTGAATATTCGGATCAAGGGTCGTTTGAATAATTAAACTATGGCTTGGAAGTTGATGACGCATTTTTTTGACTTCCTCGAATGCCCAATCAAGAAAATAATCAGGCTGATTATTTTCTATTTGGGGAAGTGCCCTAGCAGGGTGGCGATGCGCATTGATAATCTGGCTCTTCGTCATAAAGCCGCTATTAACAAGATTAGAAAGGACGACATTGGCACGTGTTTGAGCAGCAAAGAGATGACTATGAGGAGCATATTTTGTTGGAGCTTTAAAGAGTCCTGCCAACATAGCAGATTCACTTAAAGATATATGCCGTATGTTTTTTCCAAAATAAAATTTTGCCGCTGCGGCAATACCAAAATTGTTTCCTCCCATATAGGCCCGGTCAAGATAAAGTTGTAAAATCTGTTTTTTGCTAAAATTTGCTTCTAGCCAAAGAGCAAGATAAGCTTCTTTGATTTTACGTGTTATGGTTCTCTCGTTTGTTAAGAATAAATTTTTAGCCAATTGTTGTGTGAGAGTTGAGCCACCTTGCACCACACCGTTAGCTTGCATGTTTTGTGAAATTGCCCGTGTAAGCCCTTGAAAATCAATGCCCCAATGATCAAAAAAACGACGGTCTTCTGTAGCAAGAACCGCTTTAATGACAGTGTCAGGCATTTCTTCAACGGGGACAGAGATCGCTGGCAATGCACCACGGTGCCCAATGGAATTTCCATAGCGATCTAGAAAAAGAATGGAAAAGTTTTTAGGAGAAGACCAATCTGTTTTGGTCAGTTGAAAAACAGAAATGCCTAAAATAGTGAAAAGAGTAAATCCCATCAACCCTAATGTCAGTATTTCATCAAGAACTTCAACGATAAAACGTTTCCATCCTTGAAGATGAAAATTTTGTGAGATGATTTTTGCCTTTTTCCAGAAAAAACTGTTAGCAGAACGAATGTGATAAAGCGCTGTATCTAATCGTGCGTCTAATTCAATGAGAGCAGGACTGTGAAATGGCTTACGGTGTTGCCTTTTCTTTTTTTTAAAAAAATCAAACATTTAAAGAGAGCCTATGGCAAAGAAATACAACCAAACAAATCTACAATAATTATATGGAGTAGAAGTATTTTTTTGCTATAGTGCTAAAAGAGAAAGAGTTTATTTTAGAATTATTCATTTTTCGTAAGATAGTGTATTAAGATTTTATTATTTTATTGAATAAATTTTATTCTCATTATTAAAAATATTTTATTTTGAGTTTTTAAAAGTTTGGAGTAATATTAATGTGTTCTTCTGTAAGATAGAGGGTAAATTATTTTCATTTGTGCTTTTTAAGTCGACCCAAAAAAACCATTATTTCTTTTATCCTTTATCAAGGAAAAGAAGAGATGGGGTATTGAAATATTTATGATGAAAAAAAATTTTTTATTCGTAATAATAGCAGCTTTTTTAGGAGCAGATTCTGTTCTAGCTTCTGGGTGTGCTGAAGTAGGTAAGAAGGCTGCCGCGCAAGAAAGGGGGGTTCTCGTCCGTTCAAAATCGGTAGTTCAGGACGGAAAGGACATGTGTGCAATTGTGGTTGTTGTACCAGCCCGTAATGGTGAAAAGTTACGTCGTGTTGAGTTTTTTGTTCCTGCTGATTAGTCTTTGGCAGATGGTGTTGTGATGCGTATCTTAATCGTTGAAGATGATCGGAATCTTCACCATCAATTAGCAGAAGCTGTAAGACGTGCAGGATATGTTTCCGATAGTGCTTTCGATGGTGAAGAGGCTTATTTTTTAGGGAGTACAGAGTCTTACGACGCGGTGATACTTGATATAGGTCTACCGCAGATTGACGGTATTCGTGTCGTTGAAAAGTGGCGTCAAGAAGGGCGCTCCATGCCTGTTTTAATGCTAACGGCACGAGACCGTTGGTCTGATAAGGTGCATGGTATTGATGCTGGGGCTGATGATTATGTTGTGAAGCCATTTCATTTGGAGGAAGTGATGGCGCGCTTGCGAGCATTAATTCGTCGCACTACGGGACATGCGACAAGTGCATTATGTTGCGGAAATGTTTTGTTAGATACAAAGACGTCTCGTGTTTTTGTGGATGGTCAATTGATTAAACTAACATCTTATGAATTCAGACTGCTTTCCTATCTCATGCATCATTGTGACAGGGTCATTTCAAGAACAGAGCTTACTGAACATCTTTATGATCAGGATTTTGATAAGGACTCGAATACGGTGGAAGTCTTTGTAGGTCGGTTACGGAAAAAGCTTGGAGTGGATTTGATTGAAACTATTCGAGGAATGGGATATCGCGTGAGAACGCGAGGTGATTAATGAATGTTGTCGAAGAGAATAATTGGTATAGGAGGTTCTTTTTTGTAATTACTCGATCTCTCAGTTTACGTGTTATGATCTTATCAACATTATGGGTTGTTATTTCTCTTTTATCGATTTCTGCAGTCAGTATTTTATTTTATAAGCGTTCAACTGAACAAAGCCTAGAGCGTATCCTTTCTGCTCAACTCTACAGTCTTATTGCAACAGTGACGGTGTCATCGGAAGGTACTTTGAGAGGAGGGGCTGGGATTGATGATATTCGTTATTCTGATCCAACAACAGGATGGTATTGGGAAGTTGTTGCGATATCTCATAATTTAAAAGGAAGATTGACATCCCCCTCATTGGGAACAGGCGAGATATTTGCACCAAGTGATGTTGATATACCTTTTGACAATAAATTCTTTCGCTCTTATCGGATAACGGGAAACAATGGTCAAAAGCTACAAGTAATTGAGAGTGATGTTGTTCTTGATAATAAAAATCATATTGCACGTTTTCGGCTTGTTGGGAATATCGATGAAGCTCATGCCCAGGTAAAGGAATTTAAGCGAACTTTGCAAATTTTTCTTTGGAGTTTCGGTATCGGGAGTGTACTTATTAATATTGCTATTATTTTCTTTAGTTTTCAACCGTTGAAGCTTATTCGACGCGCATTGAATGATATTCGCGAAGGAAGAGTTCACTATGTGAATACGGATTTAGTAAGCGAAGTGATGCCGCTTGTACAAGAGATGAATGCTCTCATTAATAATAATCAGCGTATTATTGAGCGATTTCGCACACAGGTTGGTAATCTTGCGCATTCATTAAAAACGCCTCTGTCCGTGATTATGAATGAGACAGATAAGATGCGCGGAGAAAAGGCTTGTTTGTTGAGAGAGCAAACGCAAATAATGCAAGCTCAAATCAATCATTATCTTCAGCGTGCGCGGATTGCAGCACAATGCGATAGTATTGTCTATCATACGTCTGTTCGCAGTGTGCTTGAACGTTTGGTGCGGGTTATGAAAAAGCTTAATCCTGAGAAACAAATTCAATTTATTATGGATGTTGATGATATTATTTTTTCTGGAGAGAAGGAAGATTTAGAAGAAATTATAGGGAATTTGATTGAAAATGCTACTCAGTGGTCTCGAGCAAAGGTTTTGATCTCTTGTTGTTTAGAAGAAAATATTGAAGAAACAGGATATTTTAGTATCTTTGTAGAAGATGATGGTCCTGGTTTAACAGAAGACAAAATGGAGGAAGCATTAAAAAGAGGGCGGCGGTTTGATGAAAGTAAACTAGGGGCAGGCTTAGGGTTAGCAATTGTTTCAGATATGGTCAGTGAATATGGTGGCAATCTCTTTTTATCACGTTCTGATTTGGGTGGGTTGTATGCAAAAGTTTTATTACCTAGGATGGGAGAATAACATATTTTCTCCTTAAGCAAGAAATGTCTATAAAGTTTGTAAAGCAGTATTTTCAGACAATACATAAAGAGTAGGGAAACATTGGTTTTAGTTTCTTTGTTTAATTGATATATCTATATATAATAGATGTTTATAATATTCTCCATAAAAAAATGAATTTTTATCAATTCACATCACTCTTCTCATGAAGAGGGTAAAATGTAAGCGAGTCATTCTCTGTGCGTATTGGAAAAACATGATATGCTCTTATTAATTTTTGCAGCATTTTTTCTGACTTTTCTGGCAAGTATTCTTTTTCTTTCACTACGTTTTGACGATGAGATAAAGAAAGAATGGAAAGTTCAAACCGTAGATGGTTATAGAAGCCATAAGCGTACGATTGAGTTTAACAAGCTTTATATGCATTATAAAAAAAGAAATTTTCTTAAGGCTTTGAGTATTTTGTTTGTTCTTCTGATGACATGGAGTATTTATGGGCTGACAGGTAATCCAGAAGTGAAAAGTTATTTTTTTAGCGAATTGATGGATAAAAATCCTCAAACTCTCAGTAAGCAAGAAAAGCTTATTCGTTTACAAGTGCTTTTTTTCCGTGCACCTCATGATGGCAAGCTAGCAGATGCGTTAGCGGTAGGGTATCTCGAAGAAAGCCTGTTTCAAGAAGCTGTAAATACTTATTTAGATGCACTTCGTTTGAATGGAGAAACAGCTCCAAGGCTTGTAGGATACGGTTTAGCATTGGTTGGTTATGAAGGGGGAGTGATAACACAAGAAGCGCAAAATGCTTTTCAAAAAGCGGCAGATTTAGCGCCAACAGATTTTTATCCACGTTTATTGTTGGCCGATGCATTGCATCAAGCAGGAAAAACTGCGCAGGCAGTGCAATTTTTACAAAGCTTTCTTGATACAATGCCTGAAAATTTTTCAGGACAATCACGTGTTAAGAAAATGATGATTCAGTTACGTGATTTATCGAGTGAGCATACAGAAAAAAGAAACCTTGCACCTATGTAGAAGATGTGCAAAGCTCTTAAAAAATAAAATATTGATACTTAATTATAACGTATTTAAATTTTTTTCGTAGAGTATCTATGAATCGTCAATCTTTAAAGAATTCTGCCTCATGGAAGGTTGTTTTAGAGCAGCGAAAAAAAAAGCGCTTACTGATCATATTATTATGTTGTTTGGTTATGACAATTGCAGCAAGTCTCATAGTGTATGCAATGCGTCATGGGGTCAGTTTTTTTAGAATGCCCTCTGAAATTACAAGAGAAGATATTTTAACGGGGCGTCCTTTGCGTTTGGGTGGCTTTGTTGAAAAGGAAACTGTTCGATATGTTGGAGAGAGAGGTGTTATTTTTTTTGTAACGGATAACAAAAAACATGAAAAAGTGATTTTCAACGGTGCCTTACCGGACCTTTTTCGTGAAGGTCAGGGGGTGATTGTAGAAGGGCATTTCGATAAACAGGGTTTTTTTATAGGGACGCGTATTTTAGCAAAACATGACGAAACTTATATGCCTAAAGAAACAGCTGATCGTTTGAAAAAACATTACAGTATGGAGAAATAATTCGATTGTGCTTATCGAACTGGGTCATATTTTTTTAGCTGCATCATTTTCAGTAAGCTTATTAGGGGCGTTTTTACCTGCTTTAGGTTTTTGGTGGAGAGAGCGTTTGTTAATGCAAACAGCTGTTCCTCTAACATATATCACTTTTACATTACTGCTTTTATCTTTTTTAGTGATAATTTATGCTTATGTTGTATCTGATTTTTCTGTTTTGAACGTTGTTGAGAATTCTCATTCAGAAAAACCGATGCTCTATAAAATTACCGGTGTTTGGGGCAACCATGAAGGCTCTATGTTGTTATGGGTTTTAAGTCTTGCTTTTTTTAGTGCATTGATGGCCTTTTTTAGCCAACATTTGCCAGAAGATTTTAAGACGCTTGTTTTAATTTGCCAAAGTTGGATTACAACTGCTTTTCTTTTATTTATTCTTTTTGTATCCAATCCATTTTTACGTGTGAATCCACCAGCATTGCAGGGAAATGGTCTCAATCCTCTTTTACAAGATATCGCATTAGCAATTCATCCACCGCTACTTTATTTAGGTTATGTTGGTTTTTCACTTTGTTTTTCTTTTGCTGTTGCAGCATTGATTATGGGACATGTTGATAGAATTTGGGCGCGTGGGATTCGTCCGTGGCTTTTACTTTCTTGGTGTTTTTTGACATTGGGTATTATGGTTGGCTCCTATTGGGCTTATTATGAGCTAGGATGGGGGGGCTATTGGTTTTGGGATCCTGTTGAAAATGTTTCGTTTATGCCTTGGCTTTCAGGAACGGCTCTTTTACATTCTGCTCTTGTTCTTGAAAAACGAGAAATATTGAAAAGTTGGACTTTGTTTTTAGCGCTGCTTACTTTTTCCCTTTCTCTGATGGGAACTTTTCTTGTGCGTTCGGGACTTTTAGTTTCTGTTCATAGTTTTGCTGTTGATCCAGCACGGGGGCAAGCAATTCTTGCGCTTTTATTTTTTTTTACGGGAGCGGCGTTTCTTCTTTTTGCTTTGCGCATCCCTATTTTAAAAACAGAAAGATTTTTTCAACCAATTTCACGTGAAGGGTTTATTGTTTTAAATAACTTGTTACTTACAACAATAACAGCAACAGTATTGATTGGTACGCTTTATCCTTATTTTATTGAGATATTAACAGGGCAAAAAATTTCTGTAGGGGCTGCTTTTTTTAATCTTACCTGTGGACCATTAATGATTTTGTTGTTGTTGTTTGTTCCGTTTGGGGCAATGATGGCATGGAAACGCGGTGATTTTCTTGCAGTTTTTGAACGGTTATGGTTTGTTTTTGTATTGGTTGGTATCGTCTGTTTTATAATATTTTATGCGACATCTGTGCGTGATATTTTTGCAGTTTTAGGGGTTGGGCTTTCAGCGTTTGTTTTTTTAGGCAGTTTAGCGGATCTATGGGGAAAGAGTGGATATGGCAAGAGAGCTTTTTCAGTACGCGTTAAGAGATTTCTTGGATTGCCATGGTCTACTTTTGGTGCAGCAATAGCACATATGGGATTAGGTGTTACATTATTTGGTATTGTTTGTGTGGCAAGTTTTGGGCAAGAACGTATTTTAATCATGAACGTAGGGGATAGAGTGACGATAGCGGATAAAACGCTTCATTTTGATGCAGTGTATGATGGTGTTGGTTCGAATTATTCGGCAATGGAGTTTTATTTTAAAATATATGAAAATAAAAACATTGTGGGTCACGTAACAGCCTCAAAGCGATTTTATTCAAGCCAAAATACATCAACAACAGAAGTTGGTCTTCAAAATTATGGCTTATCACAGCTATATATTGTACCAGGGCATACCGATCATCGGGGTCTTGTTGTGCATGTATGGTGGAAGCCTTATGTAATATGTATTTGGTTAGGGGCATTCATGATGGCTATGGGGGGATGTCTTTCTCTTCTGGGATATTGGTTTCGCATTGGCATGTACAATAGGGTACTGTTTGCTTTAAGTTTTTGGAAAAGATTTTGAGATGAAAAAAAATCTTTGGATTGTATTTTTTTTAATTGCAGCATTTCCTTTTCGATTAGCGATAGCAGTAGAGCCGGATGAGATTTTAAAGGATAAGATTCTTGAAGCGCGAGCACGCCATATTTCATCGCATTTACGTTGTCCGGTTTGTCAAAATCAATCAATTGATGATTCAGATGCTGCTCTAGCACGTGATTTACGGCTTTTAATTCGGGAAAGGCTAAAAATGGGCTATAGTAATCAGCAAGTCACAGACTTTCTTGTTGAGCGATATGGTGAATTTATTCTCTTGAAACCACCATTGAATAAAATAACTTGGTTTTTATGGTTTTCGCCTTTGATCATTATTCTCATTGGCGCAATTATCATATTTTTCCACTTCAAACGAAATAATCATGAGAAAATAATGAGTTATGTGAATGAAAAAGAATAGTCAAAAATGCCATTGCATTAAAAAAGATGTTATATAAAAGAAAAAAATCAGATCATCTGCAATAAGCATACAATCTTGCAATAAGCATACAATCTTATTGTAATTATATTAGGGAATACAGAAACCTTACAAAACTTTAATAATTTAGACAGAAAATGGTAAGGTCTGGTATTTTATAAGTGATCGGAATTGGAATAAAGGTATGATTGAATAGGAGCATAGAGTAAATGGTTAAAAAGGCTTTCTTTAAAACATTTGTCGCAGTGAGTTTTTCTGCGATATTGGAAAGTGCACTGTTTTTTAGTGGATGTACATCAAGCTTGTGGATGACAAAGGCTCATGCAAGTTCTGTATTTACCTCGTTAATTCAACAACAGGGATTTGCCGATATTGTTGCTCAAGTGAAACCAGCCGTTGTAGCAGTACAAGTAAAGAGCAATAAAAAGAAAGAAGATAGGTTCTTTAGCAACTTTTTTAGTGGTCCAGGACTTGATCAATTACCAGACCAGCATCCTTTGAAAAGATTTTTTAAAGAGTTTTATGATTTTGATAAACCTAAAAATAAATTTCCCCACCAATCGCAAAGACTCCGTCCTGTTGCTTTTGGATCGGGTTTTTTTATTTCGTCTGATGGTTACATTGTGACCAATGATCATGTGATTTCTGACGGAACCAGTTATACTGTTGTTCTTGATGATGGTACAGAATTGAATGCAAAGCTCATTGGGAAAGACCCCAAAACCGACCTTGCCGTACTAAAAGTGAATGATAAAAGAAAATTTTCCTATGTTGATTTTGGTGATGATTCAAAGCTTCGTGTTGGGGATTGGGTTGTTGCCATTGGGAACCCATTCGGCCTTGGTGGAACTGTGACAGCAGGTATTGTTTCTGCACGTGGACGTGATATTGGCACTGGTGTGTACGATGATTTTATTCAGATTGATGCTGCTGTTAATAGAGGAAACTCTGGTGGTCCAACGTTTGATCTTAATGGAAAGGTTGTTGGGGTGAATACAGCAATTTTTTCTCCTTCTGGAGGAAATGTTGGGATTGCTTTTGCTATTCCGGCAGCAACTGTAAAACAGGTTGTACAACAACTTATTGAAAAAGGTTCAGTTCAACGCGGTTGGTTAGGTGTTCAGATTCAGCCGGTAACAAAGGAGATTTCCGATTCAATAGGTTTGAAAGAAGCCAAAGGTGCTTTGGTTACTGATCCGTTAAAAGGACCGGCAGAAAAGGCTGGTATTAAAGCGGGTGATGTAATTATTTCAGTGAATAATGAAAAGGTTGCTGATGCGCGTGAGCTGGCCAAACGTATTGCAAATATTAAACCAGGAGAAACGGTAACCATAGGGATTTGGAGATCAGGTAAGGAGGAGAGTATCAAGGTTAAACTCGCTTCAATGTCTGAAGATGAAAGTAAGAAAGAGGCTTCAAAATATTCAAATGGAGAGGGTGATGTAGATGAAACATTGGAAGATTATGGTCTGATTGTCATGCCTTCTGATGATGGTATAGGGGTTGTCGTAACGGATGTTGATACCGATTCAGATGCTGCAGATAAAGGGATACGCCCTGGTGATATCATTGTGACAGTAAATAATAAACCGGTTAAACGAGTCTCTGATATTATTAATACAATCAAAAATGCTCAGCAGTTAGGACGAAAGGCTATACTCTTACAAGTGCGAACAAATGATCAAAATCGTTTTGTCGCTCTTCCGATTTTCAAAAAATAAGGTTTTAATTGTAGGACAAATGTTTATTAAATATTTGTCCTACAACATAGTAAAATAATGGAGATACGTTTTATGAAGATACTCGTTATTGAAGATGATCATGAGACGGGGCATTATCTCGAAAAAGCTTTTTTGGAAGTAGGGCATTCTGTTGATGTTGCTTATGATGGGGATACGGGATATACTTTAGCGACCACGGAAAATTATGACGTTATGGTTATTGACCGAATGCTTTTGCATCGTGATGGTCTTTCTATTATTGCTGAATTGCGCGCTAAAGGCAATGAAACACCGGTTCTTATTCTGTCTGCTTTAGGGCAAGTCAATGATCGTGTAACGGGGTTGCGTGCAGGCGGAGATGATTATTTGACAAAGCCTTATGCTTTTTCTGAACTTCTTGCGCGTGTTGAAGTTTTACAACGGCGGAAAAATCCTAAAGAAGCAGAAACTGTTTATTGTGTAGGTAATCTTGAGCTTGATCGGCTAGCACATACGGTAAAACGGGGTGATAGAAACATTCTATTGCAACCACGAGAGTTTCGTTTACTTGAATATTTGATGCGCTATGCGGGGCAGGTTGTTACACGCACTATGCTTTTGGAAAACGTTTGGGATTACCATTTTGATCCACAAACGAATGTTATTGATGTCCATATCTCCCGTTTGAGAGCCAAAATTGAAAAAGATTTTGATGTTCCCCTTCTCCATACCGTGCGTGGAGCTGGGTATATGCTGAAAGCACCAGATAGCAAAGCATGAGTCGTTTGATTAATATAATGCGCACGACGGCGCTAAGGCTTTCAGCACTTTACATTTTATTGTTTGGGTTGGTGGCAACAGGACTTTCTATTTATATGACGGAATTTTCTGCTTCATTGTTAACAGAGCAAACTGAACAAGCTTTACATGAAGAATTAAAGTATATTGAAAATGCTTATAATTATGGGGGATTATCCTTATTAATGCGCACTATTGATTATCGTTCAAGACAACCAGGAGCATTTCTTTATCTTGTCACGGATTCTATGGGGCGTATTTTAGCAGGAAATGTAGCACGTATTGAATTAGGTCTTTTGAATCAGAGTGGTTTTATTTCTACCTCTTTTTTGTATTCTCGTTTTGGAGAACATGGCAAAACAAGTGAACATCGCGCTTTGGCGGTTATTGTTGATTTACCTAATGCTATGAAGATTCTTATAGGACGCGATTTGGATGAGCCAGAACGTTTTGCAATTGTTATTCGTAAAGCTGTGATCATTGCACTTGCTGCAATGGTTGGAGGTGCTTTACTCATATGGTTTTTTGTTGGCAGGAGAGCTTTACAAAGGATTGATCATGTAACAGCTGCATCACAACGCTTGATGGACGGTGATTTCAGTGGGCGGTTACCTGTTTCTGGAGTAGGGGATGAGTTTGATCGATTGTCAACTAATCTTAATGTTATGTTAGACCGCATTGAAGAGTTAAATATTGGTCTACGTCAAGTATCAGATAATATTGCTCATGATCTGAAAACGCCGTTAACGCGTCTTAGAAATCGCGCTGAAGAGGCGCTTTCAGGAAATAAGACAAAGCTTGAATATCGTCAGGTCCTTGATAGGGTTATTGCAGAGTCAGATCAACTTATTTGTACGTTCAATGCGATTTTAATGATTTCACGTATTGAGGCCAGCAGTGCAATTGAGCATCTTGAAATGATGAATATGAAACTGATCCTTGAAGATGCTGTTGAGATTTACGAACCTTTTGCTGAAGAGTCAGGTGTTTTACTTCGGTTGGGCAATATATTTGATAAAGAGCTTAAGTTGAATCGTGAGCTTGTTGCACAATCAATTTTTAACCTTATAGATAATGCCATTAAATATGCGTCTAAAGGTGAAAGGAAAGCAGAAGTTTGCTTATCAATGGAATATCGTGATGAACATTTATTAGTTGTTGTGAGCGATAATGGACCAGGAATAGCAGAGGATAAACGTGAAAAAGTGACAGAACGCTTTGTTCGTCTTGAAGAAAGCCGCACACAACCTGGGTTTGGAATTGGTTTAAGTATAGCAAAAGCAGTTATGAAGCTTCACGGGGGTGAGTTGTTACTTGAAAATGCAAATCCAGGGCTTAGGGCTGTTTTGTTATTTCCTTAAAGATATTTTTCTTCACTTTTCTCTTTTCATACGTAACAACTGTTTTAAAAGTATAAAGTAATAGAAAGGAAAGCAAAATGCTTTTCAAGGGAGCGCAGACGAAACAAGCTTTTTTAAAAACACAGCTTCTCCCTTTATGCCCTCTCGATGAAAGTGGTTTCCAATGGTTAAAAGACTTGGAAGAACAAGCAAGAAAAGAAGGTTTAGAATCGCTTGTTTCCCTTATTTTAGAGAGTGGAACGCAGATTGATTTTATCCGTTCGATTATGACCTTATCTCCTTTTTTGCGTGAGGTTTTAATTGCCAATCCATCATATCTTAATGCTTTATTGAATGTTGATATAGAAACAAGGCTGAGCGAAATTATAGATGATATTACGGCTATTGATAAGGATGAAACTATAAATGAAACTTCATTGATGGCTGCTTTGAGGCGCAAAAAACGAGAAGCGCATGTTCTCATTGCTTTAGCTGATTTGAGTGGTATTTTTACTTACGAAGTTTCATGTGCTTGGTTGACACGTTTGGGCGAAGCAGCATTAAGTGTAGCGCTACGTTTTCTATTAAGAGAAGCGCATGATCATGGTAAGATCAATTTATTAAGCCGTGAGAATCCAGAAAAAGACTGTGGTTTAATTATTTTAGGGATGGGAAAATTAGGAGCAGGGGAACTTAATTATTCTTCTGATATTGATCTTATTGTTTTCATTGATGAAGCATCACCTCATATTGGTAATCTTTCTGAAAGTGTTGACGTATTTTCTAAAATGGTACGCCGATTAATCCGTATCATTCAAGAACGCACTGCGGAAGGATATGTTTTTCGTCTTGATTTTCGTCTTCGTCCAGATCCAGGATCAACCCCTTTAGCCTTACCAGTAAGGACTGCCTTACGGTATTACGAAGGGCGTGGACAAAATTGGGAACGAGCAGCCATGATTAAAGCACGTCCAGTTGCTGGCGATAAGAGGGCAGGTTTTAACTTTCTTAAAGAGCTTTTTCCCTATATGTGGCGGAAATATTTAGATTACGCTGCTATTGCTGATATTCATTCGATCAAACGTCAAATTCATGCACATAAAAATTACGGTCAAATTGCAGCTTATGGGCATAATATAAAGTTAGGTCGTGGTGGTATTCGTGAGATTGAGTTTTTTGTTCAGACACAACAGCTCATTGCTGGTGGGCGTTTTCCTCAATTACGTGGACGTCAAACAGTTACAATGTTAGCAGAACTTCACACGCTTGGTTGGATCAGTGAGAAAACGAAAAATAGCCTTATAAAAAGTTATGCGTTTCTTCGAAACGTGGAGCATCGTATTCAAATGCTTTTCGATGAACAAACACACCTTCTTCCAAATGATATTGCTCAATTTACGAGTGTTGCCTATTTAATGGGTTATCAAGACAGTAGCAGCTTTATCCGTGATTTATTAAAAACACTTCAGGTTGTTGAAAAACATTATGCAGCACTGTTTGAGAATGAGCAAGAGCTTGGTTTAGAAATTGGTAATTTAGTTTTTACAGGTGAAGAAGATGATCCGGAGACATTAATAACGTTAAGTCGTTTAGGCTTTGAAAGAGCAAGTGATATTTGTCGCATTATGCGCACTCTACATTGTGGTCGTTATAAAGCAACGCAATCAGCCGAAGCACGCGAGAGATTAACGGAATTAACACCGGCTCTTTTGAAAGCTTTTGGTGGGACAAAACGAGCTGATGAGGCGATGTTGCGTTTTGATAGTTTTTTACAGGGCTTACCTTCAGGAATTCAGCTTTTTAGTCTTTTGCAATCTAATCCCTCTCTTTTGGATATGCTTGTCCTGATCATGGGTGCTGCTCCACGTCTTGCAGAAATTATTACACGCAGATCCCATGTTTTTGATGGAATGTTAGATCCAAATATTCTTTCAGAATTACCAACAAAAACGTATTTAGAAAAACGTCTTGAATATTTTCTTGAAAATGTTCTTCCTTATGAGGAAATTCTCGACCATTTAAGAATTTTTGCAGATGAACAACGTTTTCTGATTGGTATTCGAATTTTAAATGGTGCAATTACAGGAGAAAGAGCGGGTTTTGCTTTTACTGCTCTTGCTGATCTTATGATTAAAAAAACACTTTCTGCCGTTCAAGAGGAATTTTCTCGTCTTCATGGTAGTGTTAAAGGGGGGCGTGTTGGCATATTGGGTATGGGAAAGCTTGGAAGTCGCGAATTAACGGCAGATTCCGATGTTGACCTCGTTTTTCTTTACGAGCACGATGATGACGCAGAAATATCTGATGGAGAAAAGCCTCTTTATATCTCTCAATATTATACGCGTTTAGCACAGCGCCTCGTTTCTGCTTTATCCACTCTTACAAGCCAAGGTGTTCTTTATGTTGTTGATTTAAGGTTACGGCCGTTAGGCAATAAAGGACCTGTTGCTGTTTCTTTTCCATTTTTTAAAAAATATTATCGCCAAGAAGCATGGATATGGGAATATCTTGCTTTAACAAGGGCTCGAGGCATTGCAGGAGATCCTGATTTTTTACAAAAGATAGAAAATGAAGTGTGTGCAATTATTGCTATTTCTCGTGATAAGAAGGAAGTTGCAAAAGAAGTATGTGAAATGCGTTCCTTGATTTCAAAAGAAAAGCCGCCAAAAAATCAATGGGATTTAAAAACGATGTCAGGTGGCATTATGGATTTGGAGTTTATTGCTCAATTTTCTCTTATTACGCATGTCATTGAGTTTCAAATTGGAGCGACGACAGCGGATATTTTAGATCACTTACCAAACAGTTTTCTTAATCAGTCATGTATTGCTGATTTACGTTATGCTTATTGTCTTTATACAAATTTGAGTCAAATTATACGGCTTTGCTTAAATGATTCTCTTGATCCCAATGACATGCCACCTGGATTAAGTGACCTTTTGTTAAATAGTGTTGGGGAACCTGATTTGCTTCGTGTTGAAAAATTAATTGCAGAAACTGGGCAATTGGTCTGTTCAGTTTTTACAAAAATCATGAAACATTAAAATAATTTTATAAGAATAATAAAAATTATTAATTCCATTTTTATATATTAATTTTTGTCTTTTATTTCATTACACGCTTGAGAGAGTTAGAGTGAAGTTCTCTACTGGTTTCTCAAGTGTGATGAAAAATCTCTATTCTAGGTGTCATTCTTTATATAAAAAGCGATGAGTGATTAATTTTGTGAATCATATTCTTTATGAGCCTTATCTCATTTTTTCAAAAAAACTGACATTATAATTATTTATATAATTCTAGATAATAATGATCAATATGAAGCTATAAAAGCTAGTATAGATTAATAGTTTTAGGAGATTGTAAATAATATTTAAATATTATTTATTTAAAACTAATTTAAATTTTTAAACTGTATCATTTTTGCTATAGATTTTTTGAAAAAAGTGTGAAACGATTTATTATTATTTATGTATCACATTAGCTTTAGGGGAGCAATTATGATTACAAAGTATTTAGTCTCAACATCTATATTTTCTTTAATTTCAATTTCTGTAGTACAGGCGTCGGATATTGTTATTCCTGAACAGCCTGTTCCTGTTATTGCAGGGCATGCTTTTTCTTGGACAGGATTTTATCTTGGAGGACAGATTGGTAACTTTTCAGGTAAAACAACTGCAAGTTATTTAAAAGATGAGACAAGGATATGGAATCCAGTTGGAAAGGAGAATTTACCTAAACTTTCTGGTTTTATTGGGGGAGTTTACGCAGGTTCCAATATTGATATCGATAATAGTTTTATTATAGGTATTGATACAGATATTATGTGGTCTGGGAAAAAGGATTCTAAAGATGTCGCTCTACCGAAAAAAAGTCCAACGGAAGAAAAACCAAAACCTATAGAAGAAACAAGCCTAACAAGAGATTTGCATGAGGAGGATCCGATAACACCTATTAAAGCTGTACGTCATACTTTAAAACAAAAATGGGCTGGTGCTACGCGGGTGAGAGTTGGTTTTGCGATTGAGCGTGTGATGCCTTATGTTTCTGGAGGGATTGCTTATACGCAGCTTCAGAATATTTTTGGATTAGTTGCTGATAGCAAAAGTGGAGAGGTTGATTCTTCTGATTGGTTGCATGATGAAAAAAAGACCATGATTGGTTATACCCTCGGAGGCGGTGTTGATTTTGCAATGACTGATCATGTTATTGTGCGTGCAGAATACCGTTATTCAGATTTTGGTAAAAAGAAGTTCGTGCATGATAAATTTGAAATGGGCTACAAGACAAATGATTTCCGCGTGGGTGTAGCTTATAAATTTTAATTTTTTGCAGAATTAGGCAATTCAAAGGTCTCATTTTCGAATGAGGCTTTTATTTTTCAGATATATGCTGGAAAATATTCTTCACTCAAAAGAGCTACTATTTTATTCGAACAACACTTTGATTTGTAAATATAATTTACTTTTTTTATGTTGAGTGAGAGACCCAAGTATCATAAGATTTTCTCATTTTAAGCCTATACCATGTTGAACCAATCAGAACCGCGTCTTTTGCACGTCAAAAGGAGGGAGAGCTGTGAGATAAAAACATTAAAGAAAGAATAAAAATGCTTTTTATGAACCATCTCAAGTGCTAAAGGCTGTCGCTACATTGGGGATTGGCACAGTATGAGATTTTAGTACTAGCTTGCTTTTTCATAAACGTAAAGATGGTGCTGCTAAATTGACTTATCATTACATCATTTATAGGTGCCGTCGGGAAATGGATTTGGGTGCTGTAAAAGATGCTTTTTAAAACCAACACATGAATTAGCAACTTAATGGCGTTTTGTTTTATGTGAAATACCTATCATACAATCGA
This sequence comes from Bartonella sp. AS69XJJH, assembly GCF_042195585.1. Taxonomy (NCBI): domain Bacteria; kingdom Pseudomonadati; phylum Pseudomonadota; class Alphaproteobacteria; order Hyphomicrobiales; family Bartonellaceae; genus Bartonella; species Bartonella sp. AS69XJJH. The sequence goes on from NZ_JBHIOO010000011.1 coordinate 28,265, forward strand.
CTTTTCTGTTTTGCGTTATCGTAAAATATTTTATTTAATAACAAAAAAAACTCTAAAGCACGTAAAATTACATCCGCAATATAACTCAATAATAATAAAAGAAATTCATATTATAATTTTTATTATTAGATATTTTATGTGATATTATAAATAATAAAATAATTATAAAGAGTATTAGTGATTTATAGGAAAAAAATAGATAGCAAATTAGGAATTTATCCGAGACATAAAAAACATTATTACCTATGTCTGTTATCGAAATAGAATCTATTATTTTTTATATTTTTTTAAATGTACGATAATAAATGTCGAGTGAAATAGTAGTGGATCATTTCAAATCTATTTACGATAAATCAATCAACATCATTTGTTTATGAATCACAAGTATATTGGGTTATTAAAATTATATACTTTAGTTATTATTGGGTTTTTTTAGTCATCTATTTTCAGGGATAGAAGCTGAATGAGCTTCTCTATTATTCTATAAAATATCATAACTAGAGTGGTATAAGGATTTTATGCATCAGATGCTTTTGGAGGAGTGTATGATGAAATTCAAAGCAGGGTTTATTTGTAGAGTTATTGTGAAATAAATCACATGCGCGATCAGCAGGTGAAACTCATTCGACAAGAATCCGAATTACTTATAAATCAGATGTGGTAGAATTTTCGTCCTTTAGGGCGGGAAGGAAGAAAACCAATAAGTTTGTAAAAAGCCAGTCACATAAGTGGAGTAGCAGATGGAACTCTCTGAGAGAAATTGATTTATCGATAGAGAAGGTAAAACTTTGTCTTTTAAGGAGAAAAAAGGAAATAAGAATTATGATTTCCAAAGGGATGTGAAATAAAAATATTTTCTTTTTTGTTTTTTTTGGCAACTATGAAGGTGTTTAAAGATTGATTGTTTCAGTACATGCAATCTCGTTTTTGGGGTTGATAATGCTATAACGTTGCAATTGGCAGTGCCATTGATTTTGTAAGCGTTCAATGGAAAATAAATTAAAGCCTGCGGGTGGTTTTTTATCACCAAAAGCTTGTGATGCGGAAGGAACACCAACAATAGGAATTTTTTTAATTGGTCCTTCAATGTAATTCAATGTAGGTAAATGAGTATGTCCGTGAAGAATAAGTTCGCAACCGTGATATTTGATAATGTCTAGAAAACGTTTTATATCCCATAGTTTTTTATGCCAAGACGTTGCCTTGGGAAAGGGGGGGTGGTGAATCATGACGACACGAAAAAGGTTGCGCTGTGCTGCTTCCTTTAAAAAGAGCGGTAAAGTTTGCGCTTGCATTTTACCAAAATAACCAGAAGCTTGAAAAGGTGGTGTCGCAATGGCTGAAGAAGCTGCTATGATGGCAACATCTTTGCGAATGCGCATATAAGGAAAGGCGCTTTTTTGAGGGACGTCACCTGTGATCCAAGGTTTAAAGAGAGTGCATGCTTTTTGGAAAGCGCCGCGGACATAAGCGTCATGATTTCCAAATGTCAAGGAAATATCTTGAGGTTGTCCTAAGTTAAATAGCCAACGATATGCTTGTTCAAATTCCTTATCGAGAGCAAGATTCACAAGATCACCAGAGATCACAAGATGATCAGGTTTTTTTTTGTTCAAGGCATCTATTAAAATTTCTAGGATATCTGTTGCCATCTGACTCTTACGTTTTTTTTGCCAATTTATATAACCGGTAAGACGCTTCCCAGAAAGTTCGAAGAGGGAAGGTTGCGGGAGAGGGGAAAGATGTACATCCGATATATGGGCAAGATAAAACATAAAAGCTCTTAGAGTATTAAAAACGATTTAAAGAATAAACATAAGATAAGTTAGTGCTTAAAGGCAAGAAAGATTGTAAAATGAAAATTAGCTTGCAAAAAAGAACATCTCAAGCTGAATGTTCCAAATAGAATATCCCTAATAAAATATCATTGTGTTGTACATTCACATATTTGTAAAAAAACATTTCTCAATGCGTTTGAGATAATTTCACGACGGTACTCGATGCTATATGAAAAGCTTCTGTGAAGTATATAGGGCTTACTGTACACTACTATCTTTACGCTTATACAAGGTGCAAATAAAAAACATCATACTATTTCCCTCAATTTTATGAAAATCCTTGCTTTAAGAGAATTCATAAGAGGTATTTCATTCTTTTCTTCAATGGTTTCTATCCATACAGCACCTCTTTTCATGATGTGCAAGAGAGCGATTTTAATTAATTTAATATAGAAAGTATTACAAAGAAGCAAAATTCTACAGGGAATAATGACTCAATATGACTATAATGATAAATTATCATTATAGATCAATGTTTTTATCTAATTGTAAAAGACAAGAAAATACACAAAAAGATAAGCTGAATTTTAAAACTATTATGCGAAATCTCAGATTTTTCAACGGCTTTCACGATACCACATGCTACTCAACAGTAAAAGGCAAGCAAGTAGTGCCAAAAAACCAGAAAATATCGAAAAATAAAAGGTATTAATTAAACGGGTTTCTGTCGCTTCTTTTAGAACAATTGAATGTGCTAGGGAAGAGGGCGGGCTTATTTTTGATTGAATTAGCTTGAATGGAGGAAGATGAATGTTTTCTTTTCCCTCAGGATGTAATCGTCCGATGTAACCACCGGTGTGCTTAATAATGGGGGCTAGTTTTTCTTGTGTTGAAATTAAGTCAAACGATTCAAGATTATCGAGCATCCCTACAGAAGAAAGTATTGTTAAATCGCCGTTTTTAATGGTAAAAATCCCTGTTTCATCAGTGGTCACAGTTGCGCTGAAGAGACCTTCTTGCTCTTTGGAGAGAGTGATATTTTCTTTTTTTCCAGATGGAAAGGTTATTTCAGCGGGTTCTGGATGGTCTTTTAGAGTTTGGCGGCGAATTGTTAAATGATGATGACTGCTGGTCGCACTTAATTTTTCTTCCTCAAGTTCTGGTTCTTTCATGAGCCAATGGGCAATACGACGATAAAGAGCTGCATAAGGCCCGCCGCCTTCGAAACCTCGTGCCCAAAGCCAACTTTCATCGGAGAGCAACATGCCTACACGTCCTTTATCAACATGCGAAAGAAGTAAAAGTGGTTGTTCATCGGCTCCTTTCATGAGGGCGATTCCGTTATTTATGTTTTGAATAGCAATTTGTCGCAACCATTGCCCCCATTGAGAAGCGGGAAGGTTACGTGTTGCAAGACCTTTTGTGACAGGATGGCGCTCACCTTCTTTGGTTAATGTGGGGCGAAAAGGTTTTTCAATAATAGTCCCATTGGGCAATGCCGGTAGAATGCTTATTAAAGGTGTTTTTGCAAGTGAGTTTTTTTGGGTAAATTCAGGTCCTGTTATCATCAACAATGCACCACCCTTTTGTACATATTGGGCTATATAATCATAATAGATTAAGGGGAGAACAGTAGAGTGCTGGTAGCCATCAAGGATGATGAGATCAAAGTTATTAATTTCTTCAACAAAGAGTTTTCTTGTGGGAAAGACCACTAAGGATAATTGGCTTGAGGGCGTATTATCTGCTTTGGTGGGGGGACGCAAAATAGTAAAGTGAACAAGATCAATATTAGAGTCACCTTTCAAAAGGTCTCGCCATGTCCGTTCTCCATTATAAGGAGCACCTGAAATAAGAAGAACGCGTAAATTTTCTCTGATTCCTTCAATGATTGTTATGGCGCGGTTGTTTTCAAAGCTTAGTTCACCTTTGTGTGGATCGGTTATCACTTGGATAATATTTTTTTCAGCATGAGGAAGGGTAATTTCAGTTTGAAAAATCACACCAAGAGTCACAGAATAATGGCCAATGTCTTGTCCATTGACGCTTAGTGTAATATTCGCTTTCTGCGGTATTGTTTTTTTGGCAGGGCCTTTATCTTCTACCAAAATGGAGAGCGTTTGTGGTTTGTTGACAAGGGCAAAGCGTGGAGGAGAAATAAACTTGATTTGGCGATCAAATTCATCTGAGTGTCCTGTAATCAGAGCATTGAGAGGCGCTTCATGATGAAGGTCTGCTAGGTCCGGAATGTCATGCACTTGTCCATCGGTGATAAAAATGGTTCCTGCATAACGAGAGAGCGGTACATCAGATACTGCTTGTGTTAAAGCCGCAAACAAATTCGTTGAGGGCGCATACTGATTATCAGCAAGTTTTCCAGCTTCAATAAAGCGTGGTTCAAATTGTGGATAATGCGCCAATGCTTGAGTTAATTGCGCGCGCGCTACATCACTGTCGTTTGTACGTGTTCCAAATGTTTGGCTTTTGCTACGATCAATGACAATTCCTACAGTGCTTTTAAGTGGTTCGCGCTGCTCTCTTATGACCATTGGATTCAGCAAAGCAAGGATGAGGGCGCTTAATGCCATCAGACGAAATAAAGAACCTTGACGTTGCGTAACAAGACCAACAACGACAAAAAGCATCGATATTCCACTTAAGAACAGAATCCAAATGAGTGGTAAAAAAGGCTGAAAAGTGAAAAATGACATCATTGCCTTCTTTCTCTTTTAAAGCGTTCCAAGAGTGCTGGAACATGAACTTGATCCGCTTTATAGTTTCCTGTAAGAACATAAAGGACAATATTTAAACCTGCACGAAATGCCCATAGACGTTGCATTGGATCATTGGGAACAAGGGGATATTTCCATGTTCCTTTTTCATCGAGTGCCCACGCACCGGCAAAGTTATTGGCAGTGATGAGAAGAGAACTTACATTATCACCGCTGGCAAGAGAATTTTTATTTTTTTTGTTTGTTGAGGAGGATTCAATCCATAAAGGTGAACCACGGTAGAGACCAGGAAAATCTGGCATAATATAAAAAGAACGTGCAACAACATGATCCGTTGATGCTGGCTCAATGGATGGAATATTTAACTCTTTTAAGATATCTCGTAATCTTTGCGTTTCTGGAGTGGCATCTCCTTCAAGATTAAGATTGCTCTTTATCTGATCGCGTGTGTCAAATAAAATTGTTCCTCCATGTTTCATAAAGTTATTTATTTTTTCAAGGCTTTTGGGGGTTGGGATAGGACTCTTAACATCAATTGGCCAGTAAATAAGAGGATAAAAAGAGAGTTCATCTTTATCGAGATCAAGTGCTGTAACAGAGCCTAGGGTAAGCATTGTGCGCTCTGCGATAAATTGACTTAACGCTTCTAGACCACTTTTACTTGTTGTATCAATTTCATGATTATTGGTTATAACATAGGCAAGATGTGTTGCACCAGCAGCTTGTACACTATCATGATGATTTTCTTTCGTTTGTGCATGAAGAGTTGGATCATATGAAAACAAGGCAATAAGACTTATAAAAGGGAGAAGAAACATATTACGCCGTTTCATGAAAGAAAAAATATCTCCCATCCATAAAATGAGAAAATTGTCAAAGGCGAATAATAAGACGGCTAATCCTAAAAGTAGACCGATAAGATTTTTTTCTTTTGTCTCATAAGATAAAGGACTTTTATTAAGAGAAGTTGGCAATGATGATTGTTTCATCAAGTGCGACGAATGAGTTAAGAGATTGAGTGCATAAAAATCGTTTTTGATACCATAAAGTCCTGGGGGAGTATGATAGGAAGGATGGGGTGGATTTTGAGAGTCAAAGACCAGTGGAATAACATCAGAGGGCGGTACTTGTAATTGTCCGTCAGCAGCTATGGTTCGCCACGGGGTTTGTACCATTGTTCTTTTTTCTCTATGTGTTAGGTTTGTGTTTTCGTTAGACCCTAATGTGATGAGTTTTTGCAACATTTGTGCAAAAAAGCCAGAAAGAGGAAGATTAGACCATGTGGGGTCAGGAGCAACATGAATGAGAATGAGGGTTCCTTTACCACGTTTTGCTGCGGTAATAAGAGGGGTTCCATCCGCAAGGCTAAGCCACGTTTTTTCAAAAAGATCTGGGGTTGGTTCTGCGAGGATTTGGCGCGAGACAGAGACATCTTCTGGAAAAGGAAGATCGAAGAAAAAACTATTTTTTGCAAAAGGAGCAAGCTTTTGTGGTTTCGTCCAAGACATAATACTTCCAAGGAAACGCTGCCCCTGACGTAGCGGTATCGGAAGGAGACTATCATAATGTTCTGCACTACTGAGTTTTTCTCCTGCAAAGCGGATGAGTGTTCCCCCTTTATTCACAAAATCAGAAAGTTTTTTTTCTGCTTTTTCAGGCATGTTAACCATGTCGCTCATAATGAAAACAGATGGATTTTGTTTAAGCAAATAATCAATATCCGTTGAAAGCTCTCTTCCTCCGGCTGTTATAAGCTGTGTATATCCCTGTAATGCTTTGATAATGTAATAAAATGGAGAAAGTAAAGGCTGTGCCATTTCATTGGTATCGGGTGATAGAAGAGCAACACGGCTTATCCTGTTATGGCTGTCTACCAAGAAGGTTGCAGCAGCATGGTTTTGATTATTTATTTTTATCCAAGCGATATCATTGCGTAGTTCAAGTGGTACATCAAAAGGGACAAGAGCTGTTGTTTCTCCTTCAGAGAAATGTTTCGTAAATTGACCAAGAAGTTGATTGTTTGAATCGTAGAGGTTGAGTGTAGCGGAAGTTTTGCCGTGTGTTGTTGAGCGGATAATACGCGCGCCCATGTTTCCATCATTATTTTCTAGGGATGTTATGCCGATTAAATCGGAAATATCCGCCAAATACCATAAGAATTTTTCAGGTTTTAATTCTTCAAGCAAAGCAAAAGTTTGCTCATCTTCATTTGTTTGTAATCCATCACTTAAATAAGCAATATCAAGAGGTTTTCCGTTGGTTATTTTTCTAAGTTTTTTTAAGACATGCACACGGTTGACAGGCCAAGGATGCGGTTGCAAATGCATTAAATTCTGTTTTATAATCTTGGCTGGTTGGGGCTTTATATTAGAGATATCATTTTCAGCCGTTGCAACAAGGTAAATATTTTTTTGCTGTTTTTCTGCCTGTGTAAGGAGCATTTCAGCGGTAGAAATGCGCTTTTTCCATTCTTTTACAGAAGCCCAACCATTATCAATAATGAGTGCAAGGGGTTGAGATCCGGAAAAGCTGATTGGTTTTTGATTCCACGTGGGGCGTGCTAAAGCTATGATAACAAGTGCCGCTATGGTTAAACGCAACAAGAGCAACCACCAAGGTGTATGTTTTGCTGTTTCTTGCTGATGAGTTGGTTTGGGTAAGAAGCGTAACGGAGGAAAAAGCTCTTTACGCGGAGATGGAGGGGTTATCCGCAACAGCCACCAAATGACCGGTAGGAACAAAAGCCCTAGTAAAAGAAAGGGAGCAGAAAAACTCAAAGCGCTCTCCTTTTTTGCAATGGAGAGCCGCCCATTGTATTTGCAAGATGAAAAATGGTCTCTGTTAAAGGTTGATCCGTTGTGCTAACATGATAAGACCATCCTTGGCGTGCGCAAAAATTTACCAACTCTTGTCGCCTTGCTTGATATAGTTTGCAATAGCTCTTACGAAGATCTTCTGCTTTTGTGGAAACATGTTTCTCTTTCGTTTCAGGATCAAAAAACTCTGTGTGGCCTGTGTAGGGAAAGCTTTCTTCTGCGGGATCAGAAATTTCAATTAAATGAGCTGTCACCTGTTTTGTAGTTAAAACGGTTAAATGTTGGATGATTTTTTCAGGAGAGTCGAGAAAATCACTCATTATAATAACATGCGAAAAGCGTGTAACCGTTGAAAAATCCGGAAATGAATTTTCATCTGAATGATTTTCTAAAGCAAAGGCTATTCGTTCTACAACATTGGATGTTATCGTGGGGGGCATTAAGTTGGGAATAGCAATATGTTCGCCACTGCGTGCAAGAAGTGATGCTAGGGTAAGGGTAAGAATAATGGCATGATTACCTTTAGAGATTTTAGAAAAGCGCGAACAGTAATGCATTGACGCGCTCTGATCGGGACAGAGCCAAACGATTTGTGTCATTTGCCATTCGTGTTCGCGGAGATACGTATTTTCATCACGCGCTGAGCGACGCCAATCAATGCGGGCAATGGATTCTCCTTCCATATAGGGACGAAATTGCCAAAAGTTTTCCCCATTACCGCGTTTACGTTGTCCATGCCATCCGGTTATCAGTGTATTAGCGATATGACGCGCTTGTAAAAGGAAATATGGCATTTTGCCAGTATCTTTATGCAGCTCATTTGTCAGCGACAATGGAGGCTTTTGTAAAACTTTTTTGCCAATAGCCATTCAAAGAGCATCTTTCACAAGGTTATTGATAATATCTTTTACGGTTATATCTTCAGCACGGGCAGAAAAATTAAGAGCCATGCGGTGTTGTAATACGGGATAGACCAATGCTTCAACATCATCAAGCGAGGGGGCTAAGCGTCCATAATAAAGAGCACGGGCGCGAACACAAAGTGAAAGGGCTTGTGATGCCCGTGGACCAGGTCCCCAAGAAACATAAGTATTAGCAAGGCTATTGTCTTTATGAGGACGAGTTGAGCGGACAATTTTTAAAATAGCTTCGATCACATTTTCTGAAAGAGGCATTTTGCGAACGATATTTTGAATTTTTTGCAATTTTTTGGCGGATAAAATTGGTTTTGCATTTAATTTCTTTTCTTTTGTTGTTTCTAAAATGATCCGTCGCTCTGTTGTGAGGTCAGGATAGTCAATATCGATTTGCATCAAAAAGCGATCCAGTTGTGCTTCAGGAAGTGGATAGGTCCCTTCTTGTTCGAGAGGATTTTGCGTTGCAAGAACATGAAAAGGTTGTGGCAAATCATAACGGTTACCTGCAACAGTAACATGATATTCTTGCATAGCTTGTAAAAGGGCTGACTGTGTCCGTGGAGAAGCACGATTGATTTCATCGGCCATGAGAAGTTGCGTGAAAATAGGACCTTGAATGTATCGAAAAGAACGTTTACCGTCTTTATCAGAATCCATAATTTCAGAACCAATAATATCCGATGGCATTAAGTCAGGGGTAAATTGGATGCGTTTTTCATCAAGCCCTAAGACTGTTCCTAATGTTTCAACAAGACGTGTTTTTGCAAGTCCAGGAGCACCGACAAGAAGGGCGTGACCACCAGCAAAAATAGCGATTAAAGCATATTCGATGACCTGATTTTGCCCAAAAATAACTTTGTCAATTTCTTGTTGTAAAATATCCAATTCTTTGTGTGCCGTATCAATATCATCAATAATGACTTGAGCTTCATGATTGATATTGACCTTTTTTACAGAATTGGATGATGGATCATGTTGACTCATATTTCTTCCTTAAGGCGTTTGTCGCAAAAATGGTAATTTTCTCTGCATGATAATGGATATCTTATTGTTTGTAACAGAAAATGAGAAGAAATGAAGTATCATATGCCGTTTTTTTTATATTCGTATATAAGAAGAGAAAAGTTTCTTTGGACGGAATAGACGTGTTTTATAAGGGATGTCTTAAAAATTTCGTTTTATGAAGGGAATTCTTTAAAGCAATGAAGACAACTTTTTTGAAAGGTTAAAGGGTGAATATAAGACAGGATTTCAAACAGGTTTCGTGGTTACAACAAAGAGATGTCCAAACACTTCTTCATGTTTTGTCTTTGGAGGGAGAGGAGGCGCGTATTGTAGGGGGGGCAGTGCGCAATCAACTGCTAGGGCAGCCTATTAGTGATATTGATATTGCAACAACTTGTTTGCCGCAACAGGTTATTGCACGTGTAGAAGACGCAGGATTTAAAGCTATTCCTACAGGGATTGCTTTTGGTACAATAACAGTAGTTGCTCATTCATGTTCTTATGAGGTTACAACGCTTCGCTGCGATATTGAAACAGATGGTCGTCATGCAAAAGTGGCATTTGGTCGTGATTGGAAAAAAGATGCTGAACGGCGAGATTTTACGATAAATGCGCTTTATTGTGATGCTGCTGGCAATCTTTATGATGATGTGGGAGGTTTGAGTGATATTGCTAGCCGAACAGTTCGTTTTATTGGGGTTGCAGAAGATCGTATTTGCGAAGATTATTTGCGTATTTTACGTTTTTTTCGCTTTTTTGCGTGGTATGGAGCAGGGCGACCTGATGTGCAAGGATTGAAGGCATGTGTTCGTCTAAAACACGGCTTAAAAAAACTTTCTTCTGAACGGATTTGGGCAGAAATGAAAAAGCTTCTTGCAGCGTTTGATCCAACGCGTGCTCTTTTATGGATGCGACAAAGCAGAATTTTGACACTCATTTTTCCTGAAACAGAAAGATGGGGTATTGATGCAATTCACGCATTGGTAAAGACAGAGCAGGCTCTTGGTTGGAATGTTGATCCATTGTTACGGCTAGAAAGCCTTCTTCCTCCTGACCTCATACGTCTTCATGAAATGGCTCAGCGCTTGCATTTTTCCCATAAAGAAACAACACGATTAAAAGAATGGGCAGAGTTAGAAATAATAAACCAAAATTGTTCTGATCATTTTGTGCAAAAACTGATTTATTTTCATGGACGACAGCCAGTTTTAGATCAATTATCGTTGTCTGTCGCTGCATCAAATCTCGATAATCTGGAAAAAAGTGATGCTTTGCAAAGAGCAGAGGATTATGTCAAGCTTCATCAGCTTGCCATAAAATGGCAGATTCCAACTTTTCCCATTAATGGTAACGATTTAATAAAGAAAGGTTTTGCTAAAGGCGTGCTTTTAGGAAAAAAGCTTAAAGAGTTAGAAATGATATGGGTTGAAAGCGGATTTTTAATGGATCGTCATGCATTATTAGAAAAAATTGATTTATAATATTTCTGTTTATATTTTTTAAGTCAACATATTAATTTATAATAATAATTCATTATTCTTCATGTGAAACAAGAGCTTCAAATATTGTAAGGTTATTTCAAACCTGTTCATATTACATTAATCAAAATTATTGCCTTACACGGTCACAAGTAGAGGAAATCGTGTGAGGAAAAATGATTACAGAGAGGAAAAATGTCTCTTAAGAACCATCTCAAAAATAAGGATTCTTGAAAGTGAGAACGGATAAGAGAATAATGATAGCGGTTTGCACCTTGTATGAGCATAAAAAGGGGGATGTCTAGTGGATTTTTACTATGAGGAGTATTTAATCATTTATAGGTGTGATATGAAATGGATGTGATGGGCACTAAGAAATGTTTATTTTATCAGCACTTGATTGTTGGAAAATGATAGGCGTTATACGCTCTAACTGTTCTTTATACATTGTATATTGTTTTTCGTGATAATTTATGGTTTTTTTAGGCATTCTGTAAATTATTATAAAAGTATTATTGAACTTTATGCGCTTTTAAACACTCAATATATTATATAAAAAAGGTTTTTTTAATTATTTAAAACCATATATCATGTATTTTTATCGTTCTATTAAATATTTTAATAGAATTGTTGTGTTTTTATAGATTACAGTTTCTTTCATGATAACCAATTTGGCGTAATGCTTCTCCTGTTGTTATGGCTACGCTCATGGCGAGATTTAGAGAGCGAGCCTGTGGTTGCATGGGAATTTTCAATGTGTAATCGGCCGCTTCATAAACATAATCGGGAACGCCAGCTGTTTCACGACCAAAAAGTAAAACATCATTTTTTTGATAGCATATCTGCGTATAGCATGTTTTTGCTTTTGTACTTAAAAGCAACAGGCGGCGGTCAAAGTGTTTCATGGAGCTTATAAAATGTTGCCAATCAATGTGCCGTTCTAAGGAAGCATATTCGAGATAATCCAATCCTGCGCGTTTGAGATTACGATCCGACAGATTAAAGCCTGCGGGTTCAATAATGTGCACATGTAAACCAAAGCAAGCGCTAAGACGTAAAATCGTTCCAGTGTTACCAGCAATATCAGGTTGGAAAAGAGCTATATGAATTGTCATGTTCTCTGTAATATGATTTTTCTTTCGACTTTGTAAAGAAGCACCATAATTTATTCAAAAAATATGCTTTGAGAAATACACGTTTTTTACGTTTAATTTTTATTCACTTTAAATTTCAGGGAAAAAGTTATGTACACAGCTTTGTTTAGGATAAGAGAGAATCTCTCTATTAGGGACTTCCTTTTATTGAGCGATCCATGAAATGGATTGGCTCATTATGTTGAAAAGTGGGATATTTAAAGAGGTTAGATCATTCATTTTAATGGAAATCAACAAAATATACTTTTTATGCAAAAGCAGAGGCGGAAAAATACTCATTCAACCAGTTGGAATTGAGGAAGGGAGAGATGCTGTAAATGTGTTAAAGAAATAACCGATAAGCTCAACTTATTTACTGAGCTCGGATCATAACAAGACTATCTTTCTTTAGAAGTATTTATTTACACGCTATCTTCGTTTTTCACAGGGAGGGGTAATTTTGATTGATTAATATGAATAGGTTTGAAATGAAAGAAATTGACGGTGTTTCAGGATTTCATTCACTCTGTAAAACGATGAATTATCATTATAAAACAGTTTGTTGTATAAAGCATACAAATGGCAGGAGTTTTTTACGGGGATGTTTTTATGGTTGAGGAAACTGAGTGATCAAGCATTGTACAATGGGAGAGGGTATGGTAGAAGAATGCTTTAGCAAAGTATCTCTTTAAGTTAAGTCCATGGGTGAGCAAACGAGGCGGGATTTTCTGTTTTTGGTAACAGCTGTTGCAGGAGCGGTTGGAATGGGAGCGGTTGCGTGGCCTTTTATCCGTCAGTTGCGTCCAGATGAAGCTGTTTTGGCATCTTCCTCTGTTGAGGTTGATCTTTCTGGTATTGAAGAGGGGATGTCGGTGACGGTAAAGTGGCGAGGACAGCCTGTTGTTATTCGAAATCGTACGACAAGAGAAATTGCTGATGCGCGCGCTACTGAATTGAGTGTTCTAAAAGATCGTCAAGCACGCAATCCTAATCTTGAAGGTGAAAAAGAAGCAACAGATTTTGCGCGTTCAGCAGGGAAAGGACGTGAAAATTGGCTTATTGTTATTAATCTTTGTACGCATCTAGGCTGTGTAACACTTGGGCAATCGGGTAAATTTGGAGGATGGTTGTGTCCCTGTCATGGGTCTGTTTATGATACCGCTGGAAGAGTGCGGTCAGGTCCAGCTAACTATAATTTGGCTATTCCACCTTACCAATTTCTTTCTGATACTTTGCTCAAAATAGGATAAGGTTATGGCAAGGTTTCCTCCTTATTGTCCTAAAAATGCTCTTGCTCGTTGGTTTGATAAGCGTTTTCCTCTTCTTCGTTTTTTTTATAATGTATTTGTCATCTTTCCTGTTCCGCGTAATCTTAATTACTTTTACACATTTGGCGGTATTTTGACCATTATGCTTTTATCACAGCTCTTGACTGGTATTGTCTTGGCTATGCATTATGTTCCAGATATTAATTTGGCTTTTGAAACTAGTGAACGATTTCGACGTGAAGGGCAGTTTGGTTGGCTTTTTCGTCCATGGCATTCTGTAGGCTCTTCGTTTTTTTTTATTGCTGTTTATATCCATTTGGCACGTGGACTTTATTATGGTTCTTATAAAAATATGCGAGAAATGGTGTGGATTACAGGTATTTTTATTTACATCATCATGATGGCAATAGCATTTTTTGGTTATGTGCTTGTTTGGGGGATGATGTCTATTTCAGCGGCTTCAGTGATTGCAGGGCTTTTAAAAACGATACCTTTGGTGGGGACATGGTTGCATGAGACCCTTCTGGGTGGTTATGGCGTAGGACAACCAACGTTGAATCGTTTTTATGTTTTCCATTATGTTTTATCATTTGTTTTGCTTCTTTTTGTGGGGCTGCATATTTGGGCAATCCACTGTGTTGGGCAAGGCAATCCAACGGGTCTTGCTATACAATCAGATAAGGAAACGGTTCCATTTTCGCCTTATGCGCTTATCAAAGATATGTTTGCTATTACTGTTTTTCTGATCTTCTTTGCCTGGTTTTTGTTTTATATGCCCGATTATATGGTGCAGGCTGAAAATTATAGCGTGGCAGATCCTTTAAAAGCACCTCTTCGTGTTGTCCCAGAATGGTATTTTTTGCCTTTTTATGCGATGTTTCGTGCTATAACTTTTGATATTGTTTTTTTCCCTTCAACTTTTGTTGGCTTTTTTTTATTCGTCAGTTCGATTTGTATTTTAATTTTTGTGCCATGGTTAGACCGCTCTAAAATATGTTCAGCAAGATATCGACCTGTTTATAAAATTTTCTTTTGGGCGTTGATTATTGATGTCGTTTTTCTTGGTTGGTTGGGGTCAAGAGAAATAAGTGACAAAATTCTTTTATGGACGCAATTGGCTACGGTTTATTATTTTATATTTTTTTTGGTTATTTTGCCGATTTTGCCAGCGTTTGAAAAAAATTGTTCTCTTCCTTCTTCAATTATGCAAGATTTAAAACAGAAAAAAAAGAGACTATGGTAAATGTTTTTGTCGGAATAATTGTTATCGTTGCTATGAGCTTTTCTGCTCAGAGTTTAGCGAGAGATGCCTCTGATCAGGGGGAGGGATTAACTTCTCTTCCTTTACGGATTCCTAAAAAACAAGAATGGAGTTTTTCAGGTCCATTTGGGCTTTATGATAAGGCGCAATTGAGGCGTGGATTAAAGGTTTATAAACAAGTTTGTTCCAGCTGTCATGGACTAAAGTATGTGGCTTTTCGCAATTTAAAAGCTCTTGGGTATGATCAAGAACAGATTAAAGCTTTGGCGGGGCAATATGAAGTGCGCGATGGTCCTAATCGAGAAGGAAATTTTTTAAAACGTGCTGGGGTTGCAGCAGATTATTTTCCTTCTCCCTTTGCACATGAAGAAGAAGCAAGATTTATTTTGAATAGTGCTTATCCTCCAGATTTGTCATTGATGGCACGTGCACGTGGGGTATCTTTGCCGTTTCCTGCTTTAATTACTGATGTATTGACTCATTATGACACAGCCGGTCCAGATTATATTACGGCTCTTTTAACAGGATATCAGAAGGCACCGAAGGAGATAAAAATTGCGAATGGTTATTGGTATAATCCTTATTTTATTGCCGGCAATTCTTTAACTATGGCTCCTCCTTTGAGTGATGGTATGGTTGCTTATGAAGATGGAACCCCAGAAATCATTGAACATTATGCGCGTGATGTTTCTGCTTTTTTGATGTGGGCTGCCGACCCTCATATGGAAATTCGTAAAAAAACCGGTTTTCGTGTTATTTTATTTTTAATCATTTTTGCAGGGCTTGTTTATATTTTAAAAAATCGTATTTGGTGTGGTTTAGAAGAAGAGTTAGAGAAAGAAATAAAAGACGAAATAAAGAGAAAAGGGTAAAGCGACAAGGCTTGAAAGAGTATAGAGTATAAAGAGCATAAGGAACAAATCTTTTTATGATGCATTGAGGTTTTGTAAAGTAAAAGCAAAGTAAAAACGGAGATGTTAAAATGAAAAAAATTGCATGTACTACTCTTATGTCAATTTTGATGGTTTCTAGTACTTACGCTCAGTCTTTTGAAGTGCCTTCAAAACCTGAAATGATCTCTTCGACGGGTATTGTACAGGTGGGGGTAGATAAGTCTGTGCGTTATGTGACACCTTTAGCAACGGATTTTGTTGCTTCCAGCCTTATAGGCGCCAATGTATATAATATAGAAGATGAAAATATTGGTGAAGTAAAAGATATTATTTTACGTGAAAATAATATTGCAGGGTTTGTTGTGGCTGTTGGTGGTTTTCTTGGCATAGGGGAGAGTTATGTGGTCGTTTCTCCAGAAACAATCCAGATGACAAATGATTATGGTAAATGGAAACTCATTACAAATGCGACAAAGGATTCTTTAAAGGACGCTCCAACATTTAAATACGAAGGGCGTTGGACGCGCTAATTTTATATTTCCATTCTTTAATGGATAAAACTGTTGCTATCATAATCATATGCTAGCAACGGTTTTTGTTCAAAAAACTCTTGGGAGTTTTTGCGACAAGATTCCAAGAAGCTATTAAAAAGCTTTCAAGATAAACTATTAAGACAGAGTGAAGATTTAAGTATTATGTTTAAATAACATGACATCGCCATCTTGCACAATGTATTCTTTTCCTTCATCGCGGGCTTTTCCTGCTTCTTTTGCACCGCTTTCTCCACCCAGAGCAATATAGTCATTGTAGCTGATGGTTTGGGCACGAATGAAACCACGCTCAAAATCTGAGTGAATAACGCCAGCTGCTTGGGGAGCTTTTGTACCACGCGTAATTGTCCATGCTCGTGTTTCCTTAGGCCCACAGGTGAAGTAAGTAATGAGATCAAGTAAATGGTAACCAGCGCGAATGAGGCGATTGAGACTCGGTTCAAAGAGTCCTAGAGCATTGAGATATTCTGATGCTTCAGCATCACTCAGTTGTGTGATTTCCGCTTCGATAGAAGCAGAAATGATAATGCTTTGTGCATTTTGCTCTGTTGCCATTTTTTCAACTGTTTGGGTAAAGCTATTTCCATGAGCGGCGTCATTTTCGCTTACATTACAAACATAAAGTACAGGCTTGGAGGTTAAAAGATTCAAACTTTTAAGAATGTAGTGTTCATCGGAAGAGATATCTTTGAGTAATAATCGGACAGGGTTTCCCTGTTGCAGTATGTTTAATGCTTTTTCCATAATGGGTAAAATTGTGAGAGCTTCTTTGTCTTTTCCGGTTGCTCGTTTACGGATTTGTATGATTCGTCTCTCAAGACTTTCAAGATCCGCAAGCATGAGTTCGGTTTCAACCGTTGTCGCATCACAAACGGGATCAATATGTCCCTCTACATGGGTAATATCTTCATTTTGAAAACAGCGTAAAACGTGGACAATGGCATCGACTTCGCGAATATTGGCTAAAAATTTGTTTCCTAAACCTTCGCCTTTTGAAGCTCCTCGTACAAGCCCCGCAATATCGACGAAGTTAATACGTGTAGGAATGATTTCTTTTGAACCAGCGATTGATGCAATTTTTTCCATTCGTAAATCTGGAACAGCAACTTCACCGGTATTGGGTTCAATGGTACAAAAAGGATAATTGGCAGCCTGTGCAGTGGCTGTTTTTGTCAATGCATTAAAAAGAGTTGATTTCCCAACATTAGGTAATCCGACAATACCGCATTTAAAGCCCATGAGAGTCTTTCTTTTCTTTTGATTTTATAGTTCAGATAAAGCTTCTTTTTTATAGCATATTTTCAGAAGAGTTATAGTCTTTGTATTGCGATAAGTGAGAAAAAAGTCTAAAGTAACAGGTAATCTTTTTTTTTACCTTAGTTTTTCTTATCTTAATGCTCTCCTTAGTTTCAAGGATAAGAAAACTTCAAATTAATGTTAATATTGTGCTAAGTTTTTCATGGTATGCAAATCTGCATAAATAATTAATCGGAGAAAATAGAAGAGTGTTATCTCGTTGTGCCTTTTTAATTGCAGCACTTTTAGCTTTGGCTGGATGTGCTACACATCAGTCAGATATGTCATCGGTTCCTTTTCAACAAGTTCGATACATTCCACCAGAAATACAGGCTTTGTACGGTCCTGTAACGAATGAGACTTATTCATTACCAGCTGTTGATCTTGCGAAAATTGATCCAAAGTTTTGGCGACAAGAAGTGATCTATTATACATCTTATCCACCTGGAACATTGGTTGTAGATACGCAAGAGTGTTTTCTTTACCTTATTGGTGAAAATGGAAAAGCTTTACGTTATGGGATTGGGGTCGGTAAGGAAGGTTTAGCATTTGAAGGTGAAGGGGTTATACAGCGCAAGCGTCGGTGGCCAAATTGGGCTCCTACTGCAGCTATGATGGCTCGAGAACCAGAACGTTATGGTCATCTTGGGAAAGGAATGCCACCAGGACCCGATAATCCATTAGGTGCGCGGGCACTTTATTTGTTCAAAAATGGGAAAGATACACTTTTCCGTATTCATGGCTCACACGAATCGTGGTCAATTGGGCGTGCTATTTCAAGTGGGTGTATTCGTCTGCTTAATCAAGATATTATTGATCTTTATGATCGTGTTCCCGTTGGTTCGCGTGTTGTGGTATTGCAAAACAATAGGAGTGTTCCTACAGCTTATAATCAACAATCAAATGGCTATGATCCGCTACAGTCGACCATTCAGCCAAATGATTTTTTTTAATTTGGGAGAGAAGATTGGAGAGAGCCGTTTGAATCTTTTGGTTTTCTGTTCAATCTTCTCTTTCTGTCAAAAGAGAAGATAAGCCTTTTTTTTTCAAAAGTGTACACAAGCTTGTATTCTTATTTCTATTTTTTAGCTTCTCACGTTGCTAATAGATATTTTGCCTTTGAGAAAGTTTATAAGAGGCATTTTTTTCTTTTTTCAAGAGTTCTTATCTATATGCTCCACATGACGGTGACACGCAAACCAATGGTTTTGATTGTTTTATTATCAACAGATTTGATATGAACCTTGTGATTTTGAAAATTTTTATTCAACGTTCAAAATAATTAATTGATTATAAATCGATACATTATAGAAGGATTCTATAAAGAGGAGCGGTTTTTTATTGTTTGTGAAACTTCATTCATAAAGAGGGATTTGTCATCTTTTATAAGGAGAGCGATATTTTTTGCAATTGCCTCTAAGAGAGGGGATAACCATTCTTGATCAGATTTGGTAAAATTCCCCAGAACATGCTGATGAACAAGTTCTTTGCTTCCAGGATGACCAATTCCTATGCGTATACGACAATAGTCAGTACCACAATGGGCATCAATAGACTTAATGCCATTATGCCCATTATTTCCTCCACCAATTTTTATACGAACTTTTCCTGGTGACAGGTCTAACTCATCATAAATGATGATCAAATTCTTCAGATCTAATTTATAAAATCGCAAAGCTTCACCAATAGCTTGACCAGAGAGATTCATGAAAGTTTGTGGTTTTATAAGAAAAATTTTCTCATTATTTATAAAACCATTGGAGATTTCTGCTTGAAACTTCTTCGACCATGGAGAAAAAGAGAAGGACTGATAAATGGCATCAACAGCCATAAAACCGATATTATGGCGGTTATTTTGATATTGTAAACCAGGATTGCCAAGACCAGCAATAAGCCACATGTGTATCTTCAGTCAAAGTATGAGTAAGGGTAATATCTCATAAATTAAGGCGGAAAAAATTTCCGCCTTTTGAGTTTTATGAAGTTTGCGTGTTCTCTTCATCATTTTCTTGTTCAGAAGTTTCATCGCTGACATCCATGCCAGCAGGAGCTGCAATGGTTGCAATGGTAAAGTCTCGATCTTGGATGATGGGAGTCACATCTTTTGGCAGTTGCACTGCTGAAATGTGAATAGAATCACCAATAGAGTAGCTGGAGAGATCAATTTCAATAGCTTCAGGAATAGCACTTGCTGGAGCAGTACATTCAATTTCGTGCCGGACAATATTGAGAACACCACCCTTTTTAAGTCCAGGTGCTGTATCTTCATTGAGGAAGTGGACAGGAATATTCACTTCTACAACGGATTTTGCTGAAATTCGTAAGAAATCTACATGGAGGGGAAAGTCACGCACGGGATCTAATTGATAATCTTTAGGCAAAACCATAATTTTTTGCTTGTCAAGAATAATCGTTGCAATGGTGGTACGAAAGCCACCGGCATGAATCTTGTAGAAAATTTCTTTATAGGGAACTGTTATTGCCAAGGGAGGTTGTTTTTCACCATAAATGACAGCAGGAATAAGACCGTTGCGGCGAAGTTCACGGGAGGACCCCTTACCAACCCGCTCGCGTTTTTCGGCCTTAAGAGTGTAGCTTTTGCTCATAATTTAAGTCCTTTTTACATGATTGGAGATCCTTCAAAAACAGTAATAGTTTTTGCATGGATATGAAGATATGCGCTAACCAACAGCGATCGCTCCATTCTGCGTTGCCTCCAAGGGTGTCTACGCAGAAGTTTGTTCTATAATTCAAACTATTCATAGATGCAAGAGTTGTGGGAAAAATCGATGATTTCTACCGTTAAAAAGGAGGAAATGTTACAAATTACGGTATGGATGGAGAATCAACCAATATGCGCTGGCGCTGATATGTTCAAAATCAAACACTGGAGATGTTATGAAGGTTGAGATTGCCTTGGGTGAGATATCAGAGAGTCGTGCTTTGCATAAATCGATGCCAGCACTTCTTGATCTGGAAGAATTATTGGCGACACGCCTTCTTGTACAAGGTAATTCCGGTTCAGGGAAATCACATCTTTTACGCCGTCTTTTGGAGCAAAGTGCTAAGTGGGTGCAGCATTGTGTAATTGATCCAGAAGGCGATTTTGTAACTTTGGCAGATAAATTTGGTCATGTTATTGTAGAGGCTCAACGTAGTGAATTAGAATTGACTCGTATTGCCCATCGCATTCGACAACATCGGGTTTCAGTGGTATTTAATCTTGAAGGTTTGGATACTGAACAACAGATGCGTGCTGTAGGAGCTTTCCTTGGGGCGCTGTTTGATGTGGAACGTGATTATTGGTATCCTATGCTTGTCGTTGTCGATGAAGCACAATTGTTTGCTCCAACTGCGGCAGGAGAGGTTTCTGATGAAGCACGTAAGATTTCTCTTAGTGCTATGACCAATCTTATGTGTCGAGGGCGTAAACGTGGTCTTGCTGGTGTTATTGCGACACAACGTTTGGCTAAGCTGGCCAAAAATGTTGCTGCTGAAGCTTCAAACTTTTTAATAGGGCGGACTTTTTTAGATATTGATATGGTGCGCGCTGCTGATCTTTTGGGAATGGAGCGTCGCCAAGCGGAAATGTTTAGAGATCTTGAGCGGGGAAATTTTATAGCTTTAGGTCCCGCTTTATCACGACGTCCCTTACCAATCATTATCGGTTCTGTTGAAACTTTGGCACGCTCTTCTAGCCCTAAATTAATGCCACTTCCAACAGAGCGGGATGATGTGCAGGAGCTCGTTTTTACTGCTTCACCAGAGGAAATTTTAACGCCATTTAAACAAACACGAGAGCCGATGAGGGAAAAATCAATGCACGAGATGTTAGAGGAGGTAGTGCATAAAAAACAAGAATTGTTGGAAGAAAACCCGAGTTTATTTCCTGAACTTTTTGATGTTGAGCGTGACGGCCAAGCAGAACATATTATTCGGGAAATTCTTGAGGATTCTGAGGCTTTTTATCGTTCAACAGCGGTGCTTTATCAAGATTTTTCAGTGCGTTGCCGTATCCATGGTATGTCAAAGGTTCCTTTTAATCTTTCACAATTTCGGCGCAAATTGGCTATTGCTCAGGCTTTTGTTGATGAACAAACGGCTGTCAGTGAACATTGGAAACATATTTTGCAGATATCAGAAAGTTTGGAAGAAGATGTTCAAGGAGTCTTCTTAAACGTGGCACAGGCCGCATTAGGGGGAAAGCCATGTCCATCCGATGCATTTTTAGCACGTCTTTATGGGACTCATTCTTTAAGCCGTGCACGCCGACTTTTAACCTACTTTGAAGAGCGTGGTCTTATTGTTATTCATACGCATTTTAGTGGTCAACGTATTGTCGCATTTCCTGATCTTGGTGTTGAAACAGCACCAGGAGATCCCAAGGAACCACTTTAACCAAATAAGCTGGAAACCGATTGTTCCGCTGCCGTCCTTGCTATTGCTTCTCCAATAAGGTCGGCAATAGGCAAAACACGAATATTATGGGTTTTCTCAATAGCTTGTGTTGGCATAATTGAATCTGTAATAACCAATTCTTTCATCTCTGAATTGCTAATTCGTTCGATTGCATTACCAGAAAGAACACCGTGCGTGATATAAGCCGTGACACTATTGGCACCATGTTTAAGCAGAGCACTTGCTGCATTGCATAAAGTTCCACCTGAATCAACAATATCATCAAGCAAAATGCAATCTTTTCCCGATACATCTCCAATGATATTCATAACTTCTGATTCACCGGGGCTTTCGCGACGTTTATCCACAATAGCGAGCAAACTGTTCAAGCGCTTGGCGAGCGCGCGCGCACGAACCACACCACCCACATCAGGTGAAACAACGATAACATTTTCAAGAGAATAATGCACTTTGACATCGCGAGAAATGACAGGAACAGCATAGAGATTATCCGTAGGGATATCAAAAAAACCTTGAATTTGTCCTGCATGAAGATCTAATGTTAAAACGCGATGAGCACCTGCTTCAGTAATCAGATTTGCAACAAGTTTTGCGGAAATGGGAGTCCGTGGTCCTGGTTTTCTATCTTGGCGGGCATAGCCAAAATAGGGTATTACCGCTGTGATGCGACGCGCAGAAGAACGACGAAGGGCATCAATCATGATGAGTAATTCCATCAAATGATCATTTGCGGGATAGGATGTAGATTGCAAAACAAAAACATCTTGACCACGTACATTTTCATGCAGTTCTACGAAAATTTCTTGATCAGCAAAACGCTTTACAGTTGCTTTGCCTAAGGGGATGTTCAAATAATTTGCAACATCTTCAGCTAGGCGTGGATTAGAATTTCCGCAGAAAAGTTTCATAGTAGAACCTCTGAATCATTATGGTGGGAATGCGACACGGTTTTTAATTTCTTTTTATTAAATTGCAAGAGAACAATTACAAAAGCCTTACAATTTTATCGATTATTATTAAAGAGCTATGCGGTATGTTTTCTCTTTTTCCAAAAGTTTGTTACTTTTAGAGCAAAGTTTTTTCTCCATGCGGCAAAAAAATACATATTGATTAAGCTTTTTGGTTATTACTTTATAAAAAATACTTTCAATATTGGGAATGTTTCATATTGAAGATGAATAAAGGGGAGTAGTAATAAGGAGTATCATCTTGCCTTCAATCATTATAACTAAACATTGAAAATGATTCAGAGAAAAAGCTACCATATTTTATGGGCTGGTAGATGATTTCGTGAAAAAATCAAAGTACAATGGGATGTATTTTTACATTTGGATAAAAAGTTTATTTTTGCAGTTTTGGTATGGTTTTAAAGCATAAAAGGGCTCATCTTTTGTTTTTCAGCATAATAGCAGAAATTTGCCGTCCGTAATCAGGTTCGTTGCGGTGTATTGCACGGCGATAGGAGAAAAAACGCGGTTCATCTTGATAGGTACAAAGCTCTACACAAGAAGCATTAACGCCTGATTCTTTGAGTTGATCTATAATGAATGCCCATAAATTAAAGTAAAAGTGATTTATTTTGTCTGTTTTTATAAAATATTTTTGGTATTTGCTGTGGCAATCAATAAATTGGTCGTAAAATTCACTTGTTACTTCATAGTGACAAGGAGCAATACAAGGTCCAAGGGCTGCTGTTATTGATTGCCTTTTGGCTCCTTGTTTTTCCATAACAGAAATTGTTTTCTCGATAATTCCATTTAAGCTTCCACGCCAGCCGGCATGAGTTGCAGCGATGACTCCAGCTTGTGGATCAGCAAAAAGAATGGGGCCACAATCTGCTGTAAGAACCCCAATTACAAGATCTTTTGTAGTCGTAACGAGAGCATCGGCTTTAGGAGGGGAGCCGATAAAAGCTTTATCAACGATAACGACTTCACAAGAGTGTATTTGATTGACAGTGACTAAATTTTGTACCTCAACATTAAAATAATGAGCAACCAAAGTGCGGTTTTGTGCAATATGTTCAGGGTGATCATTTGAGCTTTGGCCAACATTAAGGCTTTGGTAAAGACTTTTTGAAACACCACCTTGACGCGTAAAAAAACCATGTTTTATCCCATGGGTGTGTAAAGTGGAAAGATTTTTTGCAAGAATGGGATGAGGGATAGATTGCATAAAAGTTCCTTATGGGGGTATTTGAAGTGGTGGAGATTGTTATATTTGTCAATGAATATTTCAGATAATGATGTGCATATTAATAAAAGCGCCGATCATCAAAATTGGGGAGGTATGGAGATGTTTTTATCACTGAAGTGTAAAACTTTAAATAATTTTCCCATTTGATCTGGACCAGCGAGCCGTTCGATGTCTTGGCGGATTTTGTCTTGTAGTGTAGAACTTTTACCAATTCCAAGCTGTTTTGCGCGTTCCAGCAGCCCCATTTTTAAAAGAAATTCTCCTTGCTCGAAGATTTCAGCAAAACAACCTTGTTCAAGAGCTATGTTTTTTAAAAAAGAAAAATCAACATGGGATGTTAAATCATGTTCCCCAGGGGCATCAAAAACATCACGAAATCTATGTTTTGACAGTGCTTGCAAGGTATCACCAAAGGCAAGTTCACAAGCACCATAGTCGATAAGTAAAGCAGAACCTGTCACTTGCACTAAATGGTGGCTGATTTGTTGCATGAATTGATGCCGTAAGGGGGCATGTTCAAAAATTGTTCCGTCAGGCACTTTAGAACAATAGGTTTGTAGACAAGAAGAGGGAAGTTTATGTGAGGTAGAAACAAAGATGAAATCTCCATTTTGATTGACTGTAATGCAGCGCTCTCTCCATTCTCCATTGACTTTAATATATTGGTTGATAGGGAGTGTATCGAGAAATTCATTAGCAATGAGGAAGAGTGGTTTTGAAGGAATTTGATTAAAATTTTCAACGCTGTGGATTTGTTTTTGATAAGAGCAAAGGCGCTTTTTTTGTTCTTTTGCGAGTTTTTTGCTTATTTCGATCAGAAAAATTTCAGCAGCATTAAATGCTGTCGTGGATAATTTTTGAATGGTACGCAAAACATCATCCATGAGAGTTCCACGTCCTGGACCTATTTCAGCGAGGATAAAAGGGTGAGGACAACCATGAGCATTCCAGCTTGCGAGAGTCCAAATGCCAATCATCTCTCCAAATAATTGGCTTATTTCAGGTGCTGTAATGAAATCACCAGCACGTCCAAAAGGTGTTTGTGTTTGATAATAACCAAATTGAGGGTCTGTAAGTGCCAACGTCATATATTGGCTAACAGTGATCGGTCCATTAAGGGCAATAATTTCTTTAATTCTTTCTTTTAGATTGACCATTTTCTGTCGATTTATATTTAAAGGCGTGGAGAAGAAGATAAAACCCTAAAAGAAGCATGGGAAGAGATAAAGCCATGCCATAGGTAAAACCAGTAGAATGGAAAAGAGTCGAAAACCATTCCGGATCTTCTTGAGGCGCACGGTAAACTTCAGAAATGCTGCGTGCTATTGCGTAGCCTATAATAAATGTTCCCGCAACAGCTCCAGGGCGTTTTAATGCTTTGAACCCCAAAATAAGAAGGCAAAGGATGATGAAGAGAAGAAATCCTTCCATGAATGCTTCGTAAAGCTGGCTTGGATGGCGCGGTAGATAATGAGGATCGAGAGGAAAACAAACCGCCCAAGGACGTGTAGTAATATTGCCCCATAACTCTTGGTTGATGAAGTTGCAAATTCGTACAATGCCGATACCAATAGGAGCACCTGCAGCAATGATATCAAACATGGCTCGTATGTTAATATGATTTTTACGAGCAAACCAAATCATAGCAATGATAATACCAATAAGTCCGCCATGAAAGGACATTCCCCCATCCCATACGGCAATGATAGCACTTGGATGGTTAAGATAGTAAATTGGATCCCATACAAGAACTTGTCCTAAACGCCCTCCGACAACAACACTTATAGCAGACCAGACAACAAAATCTCCGATCTTTTCTTTATCCATAGGAGGGCGGTCTCTATACCATAGAGATGTTTTTTTTAATAATTTTTGCGCATACCACCAAGCAAAAAGAATACCCACCACGTAACCGAGTCCATACCAATGAAGTGCTATGGGACCTAGCTGGATAATGACAGGATCAAGAAAAGACGGAAAAGCAATGGCTGGACAAGACAGATTGTTCATGAGTTAAGCATTTTACATTATACGAGATGAATATGAAGTGACTCTGGTAGTCAGAAATGACAGATGAATGCACAATGGTCAAGTCAGTAGGGAGGCTAGTCAGAAAGGGGGATAGATTTCCACTGGTTTATCGCGGTAAAAAATATGGTGATAAAAGAAATATTAAAAAATCTTAAACAAAACCGTCATGAAAAATCGGTACAGTGTGTAAAATTATAGGGTAAAAGGAACAAATTACAGTATCTAAATGTTATGAGAATACGCTATAATGCGTGCGTCAATAATTAAAATTTAAGGAAAAATGTTATGCGTAATGGATCAAATCGTATTCTTGATGAATTAGCAAAATTAGCAACAGATGCTGCTGACGTCGCGCAAGGTATACGACGTGAAGCTGGAACAGCTTTTCGTGTGCAGGCTGAAAAGATAGCAAACAAACTTGATCTTGTTTCTCGCGAAGAGTTTGAGACTTTTAAGGAGATGGTGCTGAAAATCCATGCTGATAATGCTGATTTGAAAAGGCGCCTTGATGATTTAGAAAAAGATGATTGAAAAAGAACGCAGACACAAAAAAGTACAATAGGTTCTTAAAAAAGAATTTTCAAAGAAATATCCCCAAGTTTTCAATATGATGCGTGAAACTAAAAAATGCTTAATCTTGAGTCTGTTAGAGCGGAGCATTTGTTTATTTTTTATTTTTTTTTTGGGTAAAATACATTTTTTTGAATCAGGGGGGCTGGCGCTATGAAATTGTATCAATACACTGAAAAGACTTGATGATTCGTTTTATGACTATCAGGTTGCCCTAAACAGCGCGATTGTGTTCTGGGTGTTTGTGTACAGTCGATGTTTTTATGTGTATTTTGTTTGGTGTAAAGGTTCTGATTGTAGCAAAATATTGTTACAGTTTAGACGGTTTATATTCTGTTGACAATGTTTTAAGATGATTGAGGATTGTGATGAGGCTTGCATTTTGCGCCACAGAAAGAAAAGAGCACCCTGTTGACTTTATTGAACAGATTGCTTGCGAATATGATTGGTCATTTGAGCGGGATGCGCAAGATGAAATTAGCGTTTGTGTGGAAGGAAAACGCGCAAACTATCGTCTTGCTTTTTCATGGATGGAAGAGCATGAAGCACTTCATTTGGCTTGTTCGTTTGATCTCTCTATTAAGAATGCTCGAACAGCTGAAATACAGCGCTTATTGCTAGCAATTAATGAAAAGTTGTTGTTGGGACATTTTGATTACTGGCAAGGGAATAATTCAGTTATTTATCGGCAGGGTCTTCTTTTGGCTGGTGGGATGCATCCATCTCATATACAGGTTGAAACATTGTTGATACATGCACTTAAAGTCTGTGAAAGCCATTATGTTGCATTTCAGATGGTTGCTTTGTCGGGAGAAAGTGCTTACAAGGCACTGCAGTATACTTTGTTTGAAACTGTAGGGAATGCCTAAAATATACAGTCTGTTATTTTTACAGACGGTTTGCTGAAATATTGCTCATAGGGGGATATCAAGAATAGCGCGTAACCCCCCGAGTGGGCTCTCATCTAATTGTATATTACCACCATGGCTGCGTGCTATGTCTTGAGCAATAGAAAGACCAAGTCCTGTTCCACTTGCATCTTGATTTCGCGCTTTATCAAGTCGAAAGAATGGCTTAAAAACTTCTGTGCGCATATTTGCATGAATTCCAGGTCCATTATCATCGATGATCAATATAAAAGATTCTTGTTGAGAGTTAGCTGTTAGTTTAACGGTCGTGCCGTAACAAAATGCATTTGATACAAGATTGCTGACCAAGCGTGTGAAAGCACGGGGACGTACTTGTATTTCTGTAGGACCTTCAATGGTGTAAGAAAATTGACGTTTGTGGAGATGAGCATCGGCGGAGAATTTTTGCATAAGAGCATTTAAATCAAAAGTCTTGACACTTTCACTTCCTTCACCACGAGCAAAAGCAAGATAATCTTCTAACATATTTTGCATGTCACTTACATCTTGCTCAAGCGGTTTAATATCAAAGTCAGTATTTACTAATGCTAGCTGAAGTTTAAAACGTGTAAGAATGGTTCTTAAATCGTGACTTACCCCTGAGAGCATCATGGTACGTTGTTCAATTTGGCGTTCAATACGTTCACGCATGCGTACAAAAGCGATGCCTGCACGACGAACTTCTTCAGCTCCTTGTGGTTGAAATCCTTTTGGTAAAGGACGACCGCGTCCAAAGCTTTCTGCTGCTTCAGCCAATTGTTGAATCGGTTTGATTTGATTGCGCAAAAAGTAAATTGCTATCAGCAATAAAACAAGAGCTGTTCCTACCATCCAGCTTAAAAAAATAGCAGTATTGGAAGCGTAGGCTTGGCTGCGTGGAGCAAAGACGCGTAAGATGTTGTGACCAAGGTGGATACGGATTTCAACAAGATCAGAATCTCCTACGGTATCGATCCAGAAGGGACGGTTAATTTGGCGGGTGATTTCTTCACTTAAAAAATAGTCAAGAATTGCAAAAAATGGCTTAGGTCCAGGAGGGGGTAAGGAAGTAGGAGATAGAATAGAAATGTTTAATCCCATGCGTTGTTGTGCAATACGCTTAATATCTTCATAGTTATCTTGTTGTGGATATGTTTCAAGAATATCAATAATGGCTGAAATATCATGCACGACAGCCGTTGAAAGACGCTCGGTTACCATTTGCCAATGGCGTTCCATAAAGACATAAGCAATGACCGTTTGCAGAAGTACCATGGGCGCGATAATAATGATTAAAGAGCGAGCATAAAGCCGTTTAGGCATTTTTTTTGTTAACCATCGAAGAAAAAATCTTAAAGGTTTGATCATTCTGGTGCCTATTCAATAGAGAGTTTATACCCTATTCCTCGCACGGTTTGGAGCCATATAGGCAGAGCTGGGTTTTTTTCGATCTTACGACGAAGGCGGTTGATCTGCACATCAATGGCACGTTCACTTATATTACTGTCATCGGTCGCGAATTTATGGCGCGGAATTGTATCGCCTGCATTTTCGGCAAAAATGACCATCATTTCTTGTTCTTTATCTGTTAATTTAATAATTTCTCCTCCTTTTTTGAGTTCGCGTCGTGAAATTGAAAATATATAAGGACCAAAAACGATTTGCTCAATTTTAGGCTGGTTCGATAGCAAACCACGTCGTAAAATGGCGTTGATGCGAAGGAGAAGTTCACGAGGGTCAAACGGCTTAGCCAGATAATCATCTGCCCCTGCTTCTAATCCACGGATACGATTATCTATTTCTGATAAAGCTGTTAGCATTAAAATAGGAACATCTTTTGTTTGGCGGAATGAATGAGTAAGATCAATACCGTTTTCTCCAGGCATCATGACATCAACAATAAGAAGATCAAAATCTAAACTTGCCAACAGTCGTCTTGCTTCATTAGCATTGGCTGAAACTGAAACACGAAATCCATTTTTAATGAGAAACTGAAATAAAAGATTGCGAATACGTGTATCGTCATCAATCACAAGAAGGTGAGGTGCGTCATCACACAAAACTTGAACGTGATTGGTCATTCTTAAAAACCTTGACAAAAATTTAGTTTACATAAAATGCAAGTTTACATAAGTTGTATAAAGCTGTCGAGCAGCACCTTTATCTTAAAGGAGAGAAAGTTCTATTTATAAATTTAAAAAAGTGACTTTTGAAAAGGATATTATGGGTAGTCTTAATATACATATTATTCCAGTTACGACATTCCAACAAAATTGCACTTTGCTTTTTGATAGTGAGTGTAAAACGGGGGTTCTCGTTGATCCTGGTGGTGATTGGCCGCGGATTCAAGACATAATCGAAAAGAATGGTGTTATCGTTGAAGCTATTTGGATAACACATGGTCATTTTGATCATGTGGGAGCAGCAATGCAAGTGAAAGAAGCGCTTAATGTAAAAATTATCGGTTCACATCGCGATGATAAGCCTGTGATGGATGCCGTGAGCGACAGTGCAAAAAATTACGGCATCATTGATGCTTGCAACTGTATTCCTGACCAATGGTTAGAAGATGGTGAGTGCGTTCATTTTTCTGGACATGTATTTAAGGTTTTTCACACCCCAGGACATTCCCCTGGTCATGTTATTTATTTCAATGAAAAAGAGCGTTTAGCCATCTTGGGTGATGTGCTCTTTCGCGGTTCTATTGGACGCACTGATTTCCCCTTCTGTTCTCATGAAAAATTGATGCAATCTCTGCGAGAAAAAGTTTTGCCCTTAGGCGATGATGTTTGTTTTATCTGTGGGCATGGGCCCAAAAGTAGCATAGGCTATGAGCGCCAACATAATCCTTTTCTTCAAGATTTTAATATATGAGCAAACAAAAAAACGCTTTGAAGCGTTTTTTTGCCATGTAAGATTTTTTTAGTAGGACGGAATAGAAGTTAATTTATTGGGGCATAACAAACGTGTTCCAAACCATTGCGGTCTCGAAAAGTTCCTGTTTTAGCGTTGAAGGAACGGTATTTTTTCTTGCAATAGTTAAGCCAATCAGATTCTGATGATTGCTGGAGTGGCTCATATTCCACCGTTTGCTGCACTTGATATATCCTTTGATTTTGCGGAACTTCTCGATAAATCACCTGATTTTGTGGTACTATTTGATAAACCACTTGTGGCTGTTCTGGTTTTTGTAAAACTGTACCAAGAATCGTACCTGCTGCAAGACCAAGAATACCCACTGCTAAACCATCTCCTGAGTTGTCTATATGAATATTACTGCGTTTTGTCTTTTTGCGCTCAATGTGATGATATGTTTTGTTTGCAACATGATAATAATAATGATGATGATGATGATGTTGTTGTTGTTGTTGTTCCGTCTTATTATGTTCGGCTACAAACCTTTCATGTTTGGCTTTAAAACTTTTTCTGTCGTCATCAAAACGCTTTTGGAAATCATCAACAAACTTTTGGAAATCATCAGAATGACAGACATTTTTGCTATCAGAACAATGGGAGCGAGACGAACTGGAACGCCAGATATCATCAATTTCCTTATCAATTTCCCTTGTTGCATCATATCTTTCTTTACGCATCTTCCTCATCATATCATCTATTTCTCTCGAGATAGAGTTACTATGATACCATGTCATATCCGCAAGCGTTGCATTTAGCGATATCAAAACGGTTGCCGTTGACATTGCTGATAATACCGCTAACCTGATCATCTTTTTCATCATGATGCTCCTTGTGTAAATTCATATTTTTCACATCCTACACGTTTCAAACTGAATAGAGCCTGAACAATTTTAGACTTTATTGTGACAAGAAAAATAAAAATTCATTTAGTTAAACCTATTGCAGATAAAGTAAAATAAAATCATGACAGAATTTTTATTTCAATTAATGTACTCTGCTTGAGGTTAATTAATAAGTTTGTATTGAAAGTACATGATTTTTTACTATAGGTTATAAACTCTTTATTTAGGGATACTTTTTGTATCACTTGATACAATATGAATTGAACAATAGATGTATGAATAAAAGTTATCATTTTTTATCATAGGCTTATGATACTATGATAAAGTCTTGTTTTACTTT
>NZ_JBHIOO010000012.1:0-56930 GCF_042195585.1 Bartonella sp. AS69XJJH
TTCCATGTTTTATCTCCTTGAATATGCTGGAGATACAATGTCTTTTTGCCAATTATGTTCCAAAAGGGATAAAGAGCAGATAAAAAGGAATAGGAAAAATATAAAGTTAAGATCGAGATCATCATGGCAAGGCATTTTCTTTTTAAACTCTTGTTTAAAGCGCGCTCATAGAGAGTTTTTGTTGATCATAAAAAGGGGCGTGGAAACGACAACGCTCGCTATTAGGCTTTATACGTTCGTTATAATATGGATGCTTTTTTGTTTATATTCTTTCATAAATTTGAATTTTTGTCTCATGATAATGTCTTGGTCGATAAACATGTGATAAGCGTTACGAATGGGAATATATTTATGTTTCATAAATAAAAGCACATTTTATATAGAGAGCCCTTTCTTTGTGTTTTCGCTATTGTATTTTTTTGACAAATGCTTTTCTTTTTGATTGTATCAAAAAGTTTAAAGAGAGACCTTGTTAGGATATAAAATGTTTTGTTCAACTTTTTTTAAAAATCGTGAAATCTATGGACCACTTTGTATTGGTTTTGATCCGAGCCATAAAGTTTTGCAATCATGGAATTTAAGCTGTGATTATAAAGGTCTAAAAGATTTTTGCGATATCCTCTTAACAGCGGTTGTGGGTAAAGTGGGGATGATAAAGCCTCAAGCAGCATTTTTTGAGCTATATGGAGTGGAAGGGCTTCAAATTCTCAAAGAACTTATTGAAAATGCGCAGGCACAAGGTTTGTTGGTTCTCGTTGATACGAAAAGAGGGGATATTGGCTCTACTGCTGAGGCTTATGGTAAAGCTTGGCTGGGTCCAAGTAGTGCGTTCAAAGCTGATGCCATAACTGTCAATCCCTTTTTAGGATTTGATGCTCTTATTCCTCTGATAAAAGTTGCAGAAGAAACAGGAGCAGGGGTTTTTGTGGTTGTTCAGTCTTCTAATCCAGAGGGGAAACAAATACGAAATGCGCTTATTGGTGATCAAACGGTTTCTGCTCATTTGGCGCAGCGTATTTTTGAATATAATAGCCAATCTTCAAGTCAATATCATTATATTGGTCCTATTGGGGCAGTGATTGGAGCGACATTGGGATCTGAATCAAAAGATACAATCGAGCAGTTAAAAAATAGTCTGTTTCTCGTTCCTGGCATTGGGGCTCAAGGGGGAACAATAACACAATTGACTCAGCAGTTTCCACAAAGACTTTGGCAGAATGTTATTCCCTCTGTATCACGCTCTATTACAGATGCTGGACGAAATAGTGTTGATTTAAAAAATGTTATCAATCATTTTGTAGAACAAGCGCAAAGCACACTGATATCTTGAGGATTTTTGCATCTGTAATCAATCTGAAAAGTTCTGAGAAAGAAGGCTTTTTAGGAGGGGGCTTCCAGTTTATCCAGAATCAGCAGTTGCTTTGTGATTTCTTTCAAAAAGCACGGATGTCTTTTCATTGAATGTTAAGCGGGCATTTCATGTTGAGCAAGAGGCTATGCTCTTATTGAAAGTGCAAATATTTTCAGCAGATTGCCTTAAGGATAAAGGTTTACATCTTTTAAAAGCAAAAGCTTATGCATATTGTTACCAGTTTCCAGTTGATAAAGTTATTGCAGCGTTTGTTTCTATAAGATAGACAAACATTATCTGTGAATACATATTGTTGTTAGAGAAAAACATGTCATCAAAACAAGAAAAAACCAAAGCCCGTTTACCCCGTGGTTTTGTTGATCGTACAAGTGCACAGTTGTATGCCGCTGAAACTATGATTGCGCAAATTCGTGAAGTTTATGAACTTTACGGCTTCGAAGCATTGGAAACACCGATTTTTGAATATACGGATGTGTTGGGCAAGTTTTTACCGGATGAAGATCGTCCCAATGCGGGCGTTTTTTCCCTACAAGATGATGATGAGCAATGGATGTCTTTGCGCTATGATCTAACGGCGCCTCTTGCTCGTTATTTTGCTGAGAATTTTGAAACGTTACCAAAGCCTTATCGCAGTTATCGTCTTGGCTTTGTTTTTCGCAATGAAAAACCAGGTCCAGGGCGGTTTCGGCAATTTATGCAGTTTGATGCGGATATTGTTGGAACACCAACCGTTGCAGCTGATGCCGAAATTTGTATGATGGCAGCGGATAGTTTGGAAAAATTAGGCATTCACCAGCATGATTATGCCATTCGCTTGAATAACCGAAAAATTCTGGAAAGTGTTTTAGAGTTGATTGGTTTGGGGGAAAGGGAGCAGATTGAAAGACGCTTAACTGTTCTTCGGGCAATGGATAAACTGGATAAATTTGGTCCTGAAGGCGTGCGTTTGCTCTTGAGCAAGGGGCGTTTGGATGAAAGTGGTGACTTTACAAAAGGGGCAGAGCTTAAGGATAAAGAGATTGAGTGTATTCTTTCCTTACTGACTGTAAACGCGAAAACGGCAGAAGAAACGCTTGAGGCTCTCAGACAAGTCGTTGGTCAGAGTGCTCAGGGGCTTGAAGGCGTTCGCGAGCTTGAAGAAATGCAAGCAATTTTTGTCGCTAATGGTTATCACAATCGTATCAAGATTGACCCTTCGGTGGTTCGTGGACTGGATTATTATACGGGACCTGTTTTTGAGGCGGCATTGCTTTTTGATGTTCTCAATGATGATGGGCAAAAAGTTGTTTTTGGTTCTGTTGGTGGTGGGGGGCGCTATGACGGATTGGTGGCACGCTTTCGTGGTGAAAATATTCCGGCAACAGGTTTTTCAATCGGGGTTTCGCGTTTGATTGCTGCTTTGCAAAATCTTGGAAAGTTGCCTATGAAGGAGATAACAGGACCCGTTGTGGTGCTGATGATGGATAAAGAGCCAGAGGCAGTTGCGCGCTATCAAAAAATGGTGATGCAGTTGCGTGATGCGGGAATTCGTGCTGAGCTCTATTTGGGGGCATCGGGGATAAAAGCACAGATGAAATATGCAGATCGACGTCAAGCGCCTTGTGTGGTGATCCAAGGCTCACAAGAACGTGAGAGTGGAAAAATACAGATTAAAGATTTGATTGAAGGGGCGCGTTTATCTCATGAGATCAAAGATAATCAAACATGGCGTGAAAGTCGACCAGCACAAGTGACGGTTGATGAAGAGAATTTGGTTCAAACAGTACAAGATATTTTAGCAGTCCAAAAACGATAATGATAAAAGGTTTATAGAAGCGATAGCTTGAAGTATTCTGGAAATTTGAGATTCAATTTTTAAAATCTGTACTTTTCTTGTTTAGGCGGACTTACGTATGCGTTTAAAATCGCGTTTTTTGAGCTGGTATGGCATAAAAGAGAATTTTTTTAAGAGGTAAATAAGCTCCATTTACTAAAAACGTGTCCTTCTGAGGATGCGATGATAACATCTTGGTGAACAAAAAAATTGAGGAACTCAAGAGGTTTAGGGAATACTTTCCCAAAAGTTTATAAAAATATTGACAGTTCATATTGGCTTCATCTTTGAATTCTCATCTATGAGCATCAAATTCTTTGATGTTCTCTTCTTGGACATTACAAAATCTAGCATTATTGCAAAAGAAGGGAGAACGAGAGCGTTTTATCCTAAAAGACTTTTTAAGCTTCAAAAAACAATGGAATGACTTAAATCGAACAATTTTTTACAGGAGCATGGTGGGATGAATTGTAAGCTGCCATAATGGTAACTGACTGATAATGTGCATTATTTCAATAAAATCAATTCTTTAATGGAGAAATGAAAATGGCCCAATATGATTTTACCGTGCTCTATGAACGAAATCCCTTTATTCTTGAAAGACCTGAGAATATTGGAAAATCATTTAAACTCCCTCCTTCAAACTTCGGATTTGAAAATCTTCCGCAAATTACCTTTTCAGGAGCGTCCGATAGCCGGCGTATGATTTTTGGGCTATCATTTAGTGGTATGAAAGCATTTTTGGTGATGTTGTGGCAAGTAGGGAAAATGTCAGATGAAGATGATGTGGATTTATGGTTTGATCAGATAACATTGGATCATGATATTCTTGAGGAATTTTTGACTTGCGATCTTTCAATTCAAGAACCAGAATATCTTGATTTTGAAAGTTTTAAAGAAGGTATCAAAGAATTAGAAACAAATAAAATTGTAGCGAAGGGGACAAAAAAAGATTGTTATTTCATTAATCCAGATATTTTTGGTCTTCCTGAATGTG
Source organism: Bartonella sp. AS69XJJH (assembly GCF_042195585.1). Lineage (NCBI taxonomy): Bacteria > Pseudomonadati > Pseudomonadota > Alphaproteobacteria > Hyphomicrobiales > Bartonellaceae > Bartonella > Bartonella sp. AS69XJJH. The sequence goes on from NZ_JBHIOO010000012.1 coordinate 4,183, forward strand.
ATGAAGATTTTGAGTTCGATGAAGAGGAAGAGATAGAAGAGGAAGAAATGAAAACACATTTTATGGTAGAATATCCCAATAAACGCCTTCTTTAATCGTTTCTCTCTTAGAGAAAAATAAAAGCTTAGAATAAATGGCTATGAGAACAGCAATGAGTCCGTTTATGGTATGTGGATTGGAATGTTTGCGGGTTTTGTTTTGATTTAATATTCTTCATGAACGGTTTTTTATGCAGAGCAGTTTTTATGCCATATTCGCTTCTTTTTATGAGATATAGGGTAATTTGAACTGTGCGCCTCTTCAAACAAATGTTTGATCTGTATTTTCTTTCTTGATGCTATTGTAAACTTTGCAGTAATGATGTTCATAGCTCTTGTATTTTAGAGCATTTACGAGACGCATGTTTATTCATTTATTCATATGCCAATCTCACTTACTAATGAGCGAGAAAATAGTTTTAAGGGATTCAATATAAGAATGGATAAAATAAAACAATCTTATGATATTCGGCTCCTCTCATTCAATATGCAAAATGATAAATTATCCTTATAAATCAAATTATTGTTTGACATAAAGTTTTTTTCAATATGAGAAATTTACATTGTTCTTGCATATTTCATCGATACGTTAGCTCTTGATGTTTCTGAGAGAGTTTTTGCATGAATTTGCACATTTCGCAATTGCATTCTCATTTTTTGATCGTGTGCAACAGTTTTTAGCTTTTTATTCTTTTAGCACGATGATTGGTTTGGATTTTTTTTACTGGAAATTTTCCAAGCTTTTGCAAAGTCGTTAAAACGTGAAATATTTATTGAAAAAATTATTGCTGGAATATTTTTTCACTGAAAAAGCACAATCAACTTATAGTGTTCGCCTTGACAAATAGATGTTGCAAAAAATAAACGACACAAATTTCCGGAGGAGGAAGGTTTGTGTCGTAAAATTTTGTTTAAATGGATAATTTTTGGGCTGGATTAGCTTTTCAAGGCTTTTAAAACATTTTGTGGTGAAGAAACTTCATAAGGATCTGTTGCACAATTATCTGAAAAACCTGCTTCTTCAAACCATTTCTCAACCACACCATCATTAATAACGGCAGCATAGCGCCATGATCGCATGCCGAAACCAACATTGTCTTTTGCAACTAGCATACCCATTTTGCGTGTGAATTCACCAGAGCCATCGGGAATTAATTTCACGTTTTTGATATTTTGTGTTTTTCCCCAAGCATTCATGACAAAAGCATCATTGACGGAAAGGCAATAAATTTCATCAATACCAGCTTGTTTAAATTCATCATAGAGTTTTTCAAAGTCAGGCAGCTGAAAGGTTGAACAAGTAGGGGTAAATGCTCCAGGAAGAGAAAAAAGAATAACACGTTTTCCTTTAAAGTAAGCATCGCTGTTAACTTCTTGCCACCGATAAGGATTGTTTCCATCTATTGATTCATCGCGTACGCGTGTGTGGAATGTTACATTGGGAACTGTTTTTTTCATCATCTTGATGCTCCTGTATTCTTTTACAAAAATTTTGTTTTAAAACAGCCTTCGTCTTTAAAAACATATGGCAAAAAGCGTTTTAAATAAAAGGGCTTCTTTAAAAATTCTGACTTCTAACGAGTGTGCAAATATTTCACACTTCCGTCAAGTAGAATTAATGGTCGACTTTGGATACTCTTCACCTTAAAATTAAAGGAAAGAATATAAAGGTATGACCATGACCATAAAGACAGTTTTAACCACGGCTTTTGAGGGGCAAAAACCGGGAACGTCTGGTTTGCGCAAAAAAGTGTCTGTTTTTCAGCAACCCCATTATGTAGAAAACTTTATACAGTCTCTTTTTGATAACATTGGGCCTCTTGAAGGAAAAATGTTGATTCTTGGGGGGGATGGTCGCACTTTTAATCGCACTCTTCTTCAGATTGTGTTGAAGATGGCGGCGGCGCATGGTGTTTCTTGTGTTAAAATGGGAAGGGGGGGTATTCTTTCTACACCTGCTGTTTCGCATCTTATTCGTAAAACTCATGCCCATGGTGGACTTATTCTTTCTGCAAGCCATAATCCTGGTGGTCCAGAGGGAGACTGTGGTATTAAATACAATGTTTCCAATGGTGGACCCGCTCCTAATTCTTTATGTGATGCTATTTTTGCAACATCGCAACGTCTTTCCTTTTATAAAATTCTTGAAGCACCAGATATTGATTTAGATAGGCAAGGTACGATCTTTATGGGAGCTATGCGGATTGATATTATTGATCCTGTCGCTGATTATGTTGCTTTGATGCAGGAGCTTTTTGATTTTGACTGTATTGCCAATGCCGTTGCTCGAGGTCTTACTTTACGGTTTGATGCCATGCATGCGGTAACAGGGCCGTATGCTCATGAAATTTTTGAAAAATGCTTAGGATTTTCTGAAGGGACGGTGGTTAATGGTATTCCCTTGCCAGATTTTGGAGGTGGTCATCCAGATCCAAATTTGGTTTATGCCAAGGCTCTTTATGATTTATTGATGTCAGAGCAAGGACCAGATCTTGGCGCAGCCTCTGATGGTGATGGAGATCGTAACCTCATTATTGGTCGTGGGCAATTTGTCTCGCCTTCGGATTCTTTGGCTATTATGGCTGAACATGCACACCTCATTAAAGGATATCGAAAAGGTGTTGTGGGGATAGCGCGTTCTATGCCGACGGGGCGTGCTGCTGATCTGGTTGCGGAAAAACACGGATTAAACTTTTTTGAAACGCCAACGGGATGGAAGTTTTTTGGAACTCTTTTAGATGCTGGGAAAATAACCTTTTGTGGTGAAGAAAGCTTTGGAACTGGCTCTCATCATATCCGCGAAAAAGATGGTTTATGGGCTGTCTTATTTTGGTTAAATCTTTTAGCGGTAACAGAAAAAACTGTCGCACAAATTGTTCAACAGCATTGGTACACCTATGGGCGTTTTTACACGTTACGGCATGATTATGAAGAAGTCGAAGCAGATAAAGCTTTGGCATTAATAGAACATTTGCGGGAGAACTTACCACATGCAGGAACTGAAATTGCTGGCTTTTTCGTCAAAAAAGCAGATGATTTTACATATCATGATCCTGTTGATCAGAGCGTTAGCACGCGGCAAGGTATCCGTATTTTTTTCGAGAATGGAGCACGGTTGGTGGTCCGTTTATCGGGAACAGGGACGTGTGGTGCTACTTTACGACTTTATTTTGAACAATATGAAAGTGATCCGCGCAAACACAATTTTAATCCGCAAGAAGTTCTCCAACCTTTGCAACAGGTGGCACTAAAACTATTAAACATACAACAAGCATTGGGACGAGATCGCCCTGATATTATCACCTAAGATCATTGGAATGTTTTTTGTAAAGCTATGATGATTGATCACATGGGGTATGATTTTAGGGGCGTGATTTCTTTGCTATAAGAGAGAGCCTCCATTTTCAAGCTCGCTTTGTTTTTTCCTCTTTCTTTTACATGTCAATTGAATTCCTAAAACTTCTGGTTTCTTAAAACCGAATGCTGTAGGTAATTATAATCAGGCATAATCGGGGAATTTATGTCCAATGATTTCTAATGGTTTGATAGCAATGTTTGTTTAATAGGGGGATATTCCTCATGCAAAAAAAATACGATCATTGTTGCACCTTTCATATGGTTGTTTTAAAGAAGGCGTCTTTCTCAAAACACTAAAAACGCATCTTATGCGTGTTGCTTTTGAAAGGGATAAGCGGACATCCCATTGAGCAGCACCATTTTTACGCTTATGAGAGAGTAGGTCGGCATCATCATTCACTTTGCCCGCTTTCAATGTTGGCTCTTATATTTGAGAGTATTTAGTATTTTGAATAATCGTTTTACACGGCTCTTCTTATTTGTAACATGCAAGTAAAAGGCTTTGGTTTATTCAATGTAAAAGGGGTTGAGAGAATCTCATCTTATTTATTGGCTCTCATTCAATATACAAAATCATTAACTATGATTATAAAGCAGTCTGTTCTCTAACATTATGACTGTTATCTTTACTTAAATAAAAGGTTAAGTTGAGGGCATCGTTTGCTTGTTTCTCAGTTTTTAGCTCTTTGAGAGCGTTTTATTCAGAGATGTTCCTTTTCTAATTGTTTTTATCCATTCGTTAATTGCATTGGTGATTTGTAAGAAAATGATTTTGATTCATTTATGAGAGAGAATGAAGTGAGTAAATTTTATGATATGCAGGGGGCTTATTTAAGTTATATAATGATCAATCATTTTTATAAACCCATGTATGGTATGTGATGATAGCATTCATGAACACAGTTGGCAGATGAGGGTTGAAACAAAGAGAAATGTTTTTCTAAAATATGGACAATAAGCACTTCTTGCTTTATGACCAGTCATAATGAACGATTTTTCTTTTAAAAGGGGAATTTATGACCCAATATCCCAAATGTCCTCGTTGTGATTGTCTTTATACTTATGAAGATGGTGAAAATTTTGTGTGTCCTGAGTGCGCACATGAATGGCCACAAAAAAACGATGATACGGTTCTTTCCGATACTGTTTATGATGCCAATGGTCAGATTTTAACAAACGGAGATACCGTTATGGTGATAAAAGATCTGAAGGTAAAAGGCGCTTCATCTGTTTTAAAAGGTGGTACTAAGGTAAAGAATATTCGTTTGGTGGATGGGGATCATAATATTGATTGCAAAATTCCAGGAATTGGTCAGACGAGTTTAAAGTCGGAGTTTGTGAAAAAAGTTTAAGCCTTTATCCTCTTGCAATTGTTTTTGCATTTCCTTGGTTTCTATTTTTACATTCTTCTCTAATTGGGCATATTTTCCTCCAATGGCTTCTTTTCTTTTAATATGCGGTTATGGGTGAAGTTGGATGTTGAATTGCATGCAATAGTAAAAGTATGCGCTTTATGAGAAGAACTATGCGGTAAAGTAGATAAACTTATTCTTGCTGAATTAAAGAAATATTCTCATTTTTTTATCAGATAATTTCTCAAATAACTATAATAGATTTGGCTTCAATGTATTTATTTTTTATGGGTAGTTACACCGTTTGCATCATGTTTATGGAAATGAGATTGAAAATGATAGAGGGGGAATTCTTGATTTTAAGAATGGAAAAAGGAAGCTATGATCTTGATAAGGTCGTATTGCCATGCATTTTCCAGCTATTAGAACAGCCTCTTATAAAAGTATGCATGAGAGCTATTAAAATAGTTTTTATTATTATCCAGTTTGTGCTGTGTAAGCGGATGGTTTTTATTGATGCAATAAAAACAGAATTGAAATAAGAAGAATGTCAGAATTCTCATTGCAAGTTGCAAAATGTGATCTGTGTCGATTAACTGCTACAAGAAGTATTTTGCGTGATTTATCGTTGGAAGCACTGAGAAAGATAGAGCAAATGGACACTTTAATCTTACAATGTTTTCCTTTTTTGGGTTTTCTTTTTCTGTAACGGGTCGTGTTAATTGCGTGACAAGATTATGAAACAAAATAAATTTAAAGTGCACATCCATGCCTTGTACTTCTGTGTATGTAAATTGGTTTGTTGAAACAACTTATGCTTCTTAAAGGGGGCTTTGAAACCTTTTTAAGGCATATGTGGAGGTGAACGGTGAGTGAAGGTATCATTATTAGACAGATTTTTTAACAGTACTGTATTTTTATGGCTGCATAGCTTACTTCTAAAATTTCAGGAATAAAATGACGTAAGATTTTTGCACTCCATGTTTGAGCGCTGTTGAAGAGGGGCAAGCGGTGTGGTTATTTTATCTATTGAGGTCAATATTTATTGTGGCATGGCTTCAACGCCTAAAACTTCAGGGATAAAATGGCGTAAAAGATTTTCAATACCATGTTTGAGGGTTGCCGTTGAAGAGGGGCATCCAGCGCAGGAGCCCCGCATATTGAGATAAACAATACCATTTTCAAATCCGCGAAAAGTAATGTCTCCACCATCATTGGCAACGGCTGGGCGGATCCGCGTTTCAAGCAGCTCTTTAATGGTTAAGACAATATCAGCATCTTTTTCGTCATAAAATTCTTCGTTAAGGGCATGGGTTTGTGCTTGTGTTGTAGCGTTGGTGGTAATTACTGGCTCATTGGATAGAAAATGTTCCATGATTGTGCCTAAAATGATGGGTTTGAGATGTTGCCATTCCCCTTCTTTTTTGCTTACGGTGATAAAATCATAGCCTAAAAAAACACCATTGATATTAGGAATATTAAACAGTTTAGCCGCCAAAGGTGAGTTTTTAGCTGCTTCTTCAGGGTCACGAAATTCTAATACGCCTTCAGAAAGAACCACGCGTCCTGGCAGAAATTTAAGTGTTGCAGGGTTTGGTGTGGTTTCAGTTTGAATAAACATAGACTCTCCTTTTATAATGAAGGATTAGGAAGATCTTACATTGTAGAATATTATATTTTTTAGGCAATAGATCTAATATCTTCATCGGCAAGATTGCTAGGAATAACAATGACAGGAATTGAAAAAGCTGTCCCTTTATTTCCGATTAATTGAACAAGGGGTCCTGGTCCTTCTGTATGTCCACTGGCTGCTAAAACAATGAGTGCAATCCTTTTATCTTCGTCGATCAGTTTGGAAATCTCATCAATTTTTTTTCCTTCACGCACCACTATTTCTGTTTCAAGCGCATGGGTGGTGCGGACTTCACTGGCAATGCCACCTAATATTTTATGAGCACTTTGCGTTGATTCTGTGCGCATAACGTTGTTTACACCCAGAAAGTGTTGAAATTCCACACTATCAACGACACAAAGTAACACCAATGTTCTATTGGTATTTTGGGCATGCTGTGCGGCAAACACAACGGCACGCCGACACTCTGGTGTTTCATCAATAATGACTAAGTTCTTTTTCTTGGGTTCTTTTTTCGGATTTTTGGGTTTGGAAATCATGCACTTTCTCTATTTTGTACAAACAATTTTTTTGCTCTCTACAGTTTTTAGTTTTATTATTTTTTATGTATCGTGCAAAAATCCAATAATTTCACGAATTTTTTTCATATTTTCTTCTGCGAGCATACTAGCACGTTTAGCGCCATCATGCAAAACAGAGTCGATATAATCACTTTCTTGATGCAGTCGACGTAATTCTTCTGTTATAGGGGCAAGCTTATGGACAGCAAGGTCGGCTAGAGCTGTTTTAAAATGCGAAAATTGTTGACCAGAAAATTCTAAAAGAATCTTTTCTTTGCTGACGTTAGCAAAGGCGGCATAAATACCAAGAAGGTTATCCACTTCTGGTCGTTCTTTTAAAGCGGTCAGGGTATCGGGAAGAGGAGCCGAATCCGTTTTGGCTTTGCGTATTTTTTTTGCGATAAGATCAGCATCATCGGTCAAATTAATGCGTGAAAAATCTGAAGGATCTGATTTTGACATTTTTTTCGTCCCATCGCGCAAAGACATAACGCGTGTCGCTGTTGTTCCAATAAGCGCCTCTGGGAGGGGAAAAAAGCCTTGTCTTTTTTCTTCATCCGTTTGCATAGAGATACCAAAATTTAATTCGGCAATACGTTGTGCATAGTCGTTGTTAAATTTTTGTGCAATATCGCGTGTAAGTTCAACATGCTGTTTTTGATCTTCGCCTACTGGAACATGCGTTGCACGATAGACTAAAATATCAGCGGCCATCAAAGTGGGATAGGCAAAAAGTCCTAGGGATGCTTTTTCGCGATCTTTACCTGCTTTATCTTTAAATTGTGTCATGCGTTGAAGCCAGCCGATACGGGCAACACAATTAAAAATCCAGGCGAGTTCAGCATGTTGAAAAACACGTGATTGGTTAAAAATAATGTGTTTTTGAGGATCAATACCGGAGGCTAAAAAGGCGGCTGTCACTGTTCTGGTGGATTCGCGCAAAGTAAGGGGATCAGGGTTGACTGTGAGCGCATGCATATCCACAACACAATAGAGGCAGTGATGAGAGTTTTGCAGTTCAACCCAACGCTGAATGGCTCCAAGATAATTGCCAAGATGTAAATGACCACTCGGTTGTACGCCGGAAAAGACAAGTGGTGTGAAGGTATCCATAGGAGTGCTCTTTCCTCAATTAAAGTTATTCGTTTTATTGTTTTTGACAAAGTATGATACTATGAGTGTTTTTTCAAATTTTTAAGCGTGTGAAAAAAGGAACGAGTGTTGAATAAAAAATAGGCACTAAAATAGATCAAGTATATGCCAAGCATGATCCCAGCTAAGGTGCTGGCGCGCAAGAAAAAGGATGCTTGTGAGGATAAAGGAAAAGACAAAAACTCAAAAGCATTCAATCCATAATAGAGGGCTAGTGCACTCAAAAGGGTTGCCATCATGAGACATAATATTCGCTTTATCAGTTGGACGTCGTATTTCCAATAACCGCGTTTGATAAGGACACCCCAAAGCAACAGGGTGTTGACCCATCCAGAGGTAATTTCAGCAATAACAATGCCTCGTGCCGAAAAAGAAGGAAATAATGTTAAGGCGAGACTGATATTGATGAAAACGCAAACACCTGTAAAAATCATCGGTGTTTTGGTATCTTCATGGGCAAAAAAATTAGGAATAAAGACCTTAATAAGAACAAAAGCTGGAAGTCCTAGTCCATAAAGTTCCAGTAATTGTGCAACATGGTGTGTTGATTGACTGGTAAATTGTCCTCGCTCAAAGAGCAAACTGACAATGGGAGTGGAGAGCAGCAAAAAAGCGATGGATGCTGGAAGTGTTAACAATAGCGTTAATTCAATAGAGCGGTTTTGTAAATGGTGGGTTTCTTCATGCTTTTTGCTTCGCAAAGCGCGTGTTAATTCTGGTAAAAGAACGGTTGCAACGGCAATGGCGATTACGCCTAGAGGCAATTGATAAAGACGATCAGCGTACATCAAAGAAGAGACAGCACCCGATTGACTAGAAGCAATGTTGGTATTAATGAGCAAATTAATTTGTGTGATGCCGCCCGTTATGGCCGCTGGGAATGCTAAAGTTAATAGCTTGCGAACATTAGGTGTTAAGTTGGGACGGCGGAAGAAAATTTTCATGCCACTTTGACGCAAAGCAAGGGCAATTAAGGTGAGTTGAAGAAGCCCTGCAGCCAATACACCCCAAGAGAGATTTAAGCCGATATGCCAAGCGTCAAGTTTATAGATCCAAGCATAGGCAAGCACACCAATCAGTATAATATTTAAAAAGAGTGGGGCAATGGCGGCAATAAAATAGCGTCGCAGAGCATTAAGCATGCCCCCCATCATGGCAGCAAGCGACATACAGGTTAAATAGGGAAACATGATCGCAGTAAAGTGAATTGTAGCGTTAAACTTTGTTGCATCTTCGGTAAAACCTGGGGCAATAATGGTTCGTACCAAAAAAGGCATACTCAGTTCCATCGCAATCGTTAACAGTAAGAGCAGCGAAAAGAGAACGCCAAAGACTTCTTCTGCAAATTTGCATGCCGTTTCTTGACCATCTTCAGTGATTTTTTTTGCAAAAAGAGGAATGAAAGCAGCGTTAAAGGCACCTTCAGCAAAAAAACGACGAAATGTGTTGGGAAAACGAAAAGCAGCGTTAAAGGCATCAGAAACAGGACCGGTCCCTAGGGCTGCTGCCATAAGCATTTCGCGTACGAAGCCAAAAATACGGCTCATAAGGGTTCCGGAAGCAACTGTTGCAATTTTTTTTATCAATGTCATAAAGATATATCGGTTTTGTTGTAAAAGAGGAGCGATGATAGGAGAAATAAACCGTTTTAAATCGTAAAAATCTGATCTGTATCCCAATCAAGGATACTTTTTGTAAGCGCGTTTTACGACGGTGTCTATCTTTCTGTCAACAATGGTGTTTAAAGACTTTTTTATGCTCCTTGTTTACTGTTGCATTACAATTTTTATTAGTTGCCATAAAATAATTAAAATTTCTTTTTCAAACTGAAATATGGGAGCGATATCATAACAGTTTGAAGGGACATATGGGGATCTATAATGATAATTTCTCTTTATGGTGTGATGTTGTGAATAGTGCAACCCAATACCGTTCTGTTTTACGTGAGGGGCGTGACCCTATTAAAGAACGCAAATAAAATAAAAGCGTGAAGCAATGTGCAATATTCATTATTTATCCATTATTTAAAAGACAGTGCTTTGAGATGTTTTTAAAAGCCGTAAGGCTGAGCTAAAAGGTGATGGCAAAGCTCGTGATTTGTTTTTACCTTTACGGCTTTATATTCTCCAAAAATTAAGATATTCCCCAAATTAGGTTGCTTTCCGTTTTAGAGATTACATAAATAAGAAAATAGGAAGATATAATCTTTCAACAGCGCTTTGTCTGTTTTTAGCACGACAAGTAATGAAAGTGATTAATTATCATTTTCAAAAATGATTGATCCTTTCATTTTTTTTGTTTGGGTTTCTATTCACTGTTGATGAGGATAAAATCTGAGAAAATAAGATAAATCTGCTCTCTCATGGTTTCTATTCACAGTTGAGGTGCAACTCATTTGCCGATGAAGGCAGGCGGGTAAAGGCTATCATTTTTACCAGAGAGGGAAAAAAGTTAAAGTTTATGAACCCTTTAGATATTCATTGCCATTGCTTTTGTGGGCTTTGTTTTGTGAGGTTGAATATTTTCTTGTCTTTTAGAACTCTGATTGATGTTTTCTGTCATTTTTTGCACTTTAATTGCCTCTTGATCAAGAGTGTAGGAACATTTTTTTTCATTATTTTTCTTTATAGATTGATGCTGGTTTGGTGCTAAGTGCTCATCGAGTTTATGGTTATAAAAACACATGGGTTGTATATGCTCTCCTATCTCTTTTATCTGCTTAACTATTTCCATAATCTCTTTTGCTTTAACGGTTGATGTGCCAAGACTCTTCGCAAGTCTTTCAGGATTATTTTCTTTTATAGCTTCATGCTCGCTTGAGGATAAGCGCTCATTGATTTTTTTGATATAAGTTCTTATCTCCCCCCTTAATTCAGGAGAGTTTGATAAAGTTTCTTGCTGTTGTGCTTTTGACAGGGAAAAGAGATTTGTCATCCAAGCCTTAGGCATTTCTACCGACTGTTCACACCGCCTTTGTTTTACATGATGGGTATGGAGAATGTCTCTTTCTGTTTGTTTAAAAATATTGATATAGCGGTCAATGGTTCTACAGAGGGGAAAAATATTTTCTTCAGCATGGGCGCGCGCGTTGTTTTTTATGCCAAATACATTGCTACCAGAAAGCTTAGAAATAGATTGCGGAGAGGTGGCAATTTGATAGGTGAGCTGTTCTCCTTCAGTATGATTTTCATGGATCATCTCAATTCTTTCCCGCAAAATATGACGATTACCATAAATGATTTGGCACAAAGTTTCGATTTCTTTTCTTCTTGCTTGAATGGAAGCGTTGTTTTTTATCTTTGTGGCAATTTCATTGTTGGTAAGGGGGGCTATTGTTTCTGCGGGGATAAGCACTTCTTGCTGATTTTGAACTTTTGGTGCTGTAAAGGAGAGTGCATCACCGATTTTTAATGTCTGTATTTGCTCTGGGGTGAGATCTTTTTTATTTCCCAAGATAAAAATCCCGTTGGCATCAAGCATGAAGCCATTGGTCCCACTGCCTCTGTAGAAGCCTTTATAGGTATGCCCTTCTTTCGCTGTTATAATAAGATGATGATGAATATTTTCAAATCCAAGATGTTTCATATTGTCCATGAATTCTTTTAAAATAAGTATTTTTTCTGGATTTGAGATATCCTCAAGCAGATGTTTCATCTCTTCCTTATCGTTATGTTTTAGCGATGCAATGCTGGCAAGATTCATGCGTTTTTCTGTTACAAGAGAAAAGTCGAGTGGGTGGCCTGCAATTTGCCCAAGTTTTTCAAAAAACATTCGTTGCGTGCGCCCATTACCTTCTCTAAAGGGGTGCGTATAGTTGAGCTGTATCAACATTTCAGTGACATATTCAACAAATGTTTCGCGGGTTAAGCCTTTTAAGCTATTCGTTTCAGCAAGTATTTTATCTAAATTTTCTAGTCCCTCTTGTATTTGTTGTGCTGAGGCAAAAGAAATACCGGCTTTTTTCATCATTGGCATATAAGCAACGGTACCATCTTCAAATGTAAATGGTTTTTCGCGTGTTTGTCCGGCCCATTCAAAAGTATTTTTAAATAGGGTGTGATGAATATATTGGAGATATGCGGAGGTTAGTTTTTGTGGTGGGGCTTCTTGGCGTAGATGAATGATTGCTTTTGTTGTATCATGGGCACACTGCTCTTTTAATTTTTTATAGTCTTTTATCCCATATTTATTTTTTAAGGTGATACTATTAGGGCAAAAGAAATTACGGTACATTGTCTTATTTTCTTCGGCTTCAGGCGATGAGGATAATTTCTCCTGTAAGGTGAGAGGGACGGTGTTCGTTTTTTTTGTACCAGTGTCCCAGTATGCCATTGCTTTTTTTGGGGGCTGTTTTGTTCTTTCTTGATGATCAGAGCGTTTTTCCTTTGTCATTTGGACAGATATTGGGTTATTTGTCGCTGTATTGCTGGTCTGTAAAATGTTTTTTGGGAAATCTTTTTGCATTTGCCTCATGGAGGAAGCAGATTGAGCCATTGGTTTGGTCTTTTGTTCTTGTTCTTGCAAACTTTGGGGCATAACTTCAATGCTGTCATGTAAAGCATGAGGGGCAATCCATGGTGAAAAATGGGCTTTTTTCTTTGTTTGAATGGATGCGGTATCTTTTCTCTTTTCAGTTATTTCAGCGTTTGTGAGAACAGCTCTTTTTTTTTCTGGAAGAAATGTTTTTTGCTGGGTTTTTTCTGAGTTTTGAGCTTTTGGTGCTGTAAAGGAGAGGGCGTCACCGATTTTTAATGTTTGTATTTGCTCTGGGGTGAGATCTCTTTTATTTCCCAAGATGAAAATCCCATTGGCATCAAGCATGAAGCCATTGGGACCACTGCCTCTATAGGTACCATGATAGGTTTCTCCTTCTTTTGCGACGACAGCAAGATGATAATTTTTCTCACCCAATCCAAGCTCTCTCATAGAGTTGGTGAATTCTTGTAAAATGAGCAATTTTTCTGGATTTGAGATATCCTCAAGCAGATGCTTCATAGGTTCTGGATCGCTATGTTCCATGGCAGCAGTGCGGACAAAGTCTTTACGTTTTTTGCTTACAAGAGAAAAGTCTAGCTTATATCCTGCTGCTTGAGAGAGTTTTTCAACAAACAGTCTCTTTGTGCGCCTATTGCCCTCTCTGAAAGGATGCAAGTGGTGCAAATCTATCATTATTCCAGCGGCTTGTTCAACAAATTCTTCGCGAGTTAAGCCTTGTAAATTATTTTTTTCAGCAAGCGTTTTATCTAACTTTTCTAGTCCCTCCTGTATTTTTCTGCCAATCGCAAAAGGTTTTGTAAATTCTTTTCTTTTCAAAATGGGCATAGAAGCAACAGTGCCATCTTCAAATGTAAAAGGTGCTTGGCGGGTTTGTCCGGCCCATTCAAATGCACGGGAAAAGAGGCGTTGATGAAGATATTTTAGATAGGAGGAATTAAACTGCTCTGGTGGTGGCTCTTGGCACAGTTTTATCATTTCTTTTTTTACATCATCACAACATCGTTCCTTTAATATTTCTTTATCTTTAATGCGGTATTTATTTTTAAGCACTTTGCTATTGGGGTAGAAAAAATTTTGCGCTTCTTCATTGATTTGCTTTGAAATGGCTGCACTAATTGCAGGGTGTTGTTCTTGCAATTCTTCCTGTGTGGAAGAGGCACAATGCTTAGTGTTTTCTTTCATGTATATTTCCTTTCAAGGGTTAACATTATTTTTTGAAAGCTTTTTTACATTTTTTGCCTTTTATTATTTTCATAACGTTTTCTTCAAAGAAGAATGCCCATTTGAATGATTGAAAAAATTGACCTTATTTGCATGGAGCCAAGTTAAGGTTTGTAACTTTTTGAAGTATTATCGTAAAATTTTATCAATGAATTCTGTAAAATAATGAGGTGTCTTATTCAAAGTTTGCTGTATTTCATACACCGTCTTTGATGCAATCTTGGCAAGATAATTGCATCAAAGTTTTGTATGAAAAGCTAACGATTAGGAGACTGATCACGACAAAGCCATTGCTTTTGATGTTTCGGCTCTGCGCGGTCGAATATGTGACTGGTCTTCCTCTTGATGCCGCTTTGCTGTTGAGCGTTCAGGTAACTTTGGCGGTTGCGACAAGCTTTGCTGCTTTTGTAATTTTTTATCGGGATCGTTAAGCGGTTGATGATGTTTTTGTTGCTCTTCCTGATGGTTTTGCACTATAGTTTCTCTTAACTGTTTTACAATTTCAGCATAATCCTTAATGGCGGTACAAAGGGTAGGAAGATTTTCTTCAGCAGCTTTGCGTGCTCCGTTTTTTATACCAAGGACTTGCCTACCAGCAAGCGGCGCAAAAGATGTAGAATCCTTTTCAATTTGAAATACAAGCTCTTCTCCCATACTTGGAATTTTTTGCATATCTTCTAATCTATATTGCAAAACAAATGGATCATTATAAACAATTTGGCACCAATATTGGACCTCTCTTTGACCATATTGAACCGATGGATCTTGTTGAACTCTGCGGGCAATTTCCTGATTTGAGAGAGGCTTTATTTTCTTTTCTGAATTGAGCGGATTTTGCAAACGTTGATTTAAGGGCTCTTTCTCTTGTGTTTGTCGCTGGTGTTGTTGCTCTGTGTAAGAATCTTGTGAAATGTTTTCACTTTTTGTATATTTTGAAGTATACACATAACCATTAATGGCAGCACATAGGGTAGGAAGAGTTTCTTCAGCTTGTTTGCGCGCATGATTTTTTATGCCAAGAACTTTTCTACCAGCAAGCTTAGAAATAGACTTAGGCTGTTCTGTAACATCCCATAAGAGCTGTTCTCCCATATCGGGGTTTTCTTTGATTGCTTCTATTCTTTCATTCAAAATAAGCCGGTCGCCATAAACCTTTTCGGACAAAAAGCGTATTTCTTCTTGATAGGCTACGAGCAATAGCTCTCTTTCCATTGTATTAATAGATGTCTTTTGTCCGTGAGACGGTTTTGGTTGTTCAATTGCTGTGTGTGGAGAGGCAGGTTTTTGGACGACAGTATCGCTTTGTTTTCTGTTTTCCATACGGTGCGGTTTTCGTGAAGGAGGTATCGCATATGTTCCACTGTCTTGTGATGATGAACTGCTTTGTTGTCTGACTTTTATATGTGAGGGTGTTTTGGGTCTAACACTTGGGTCGTGTGTTTCCGGATTTTGGATTTTTGCACCGTTTTGCACTCTGTCTCTCATGCGTGGGGGAGGGGGCGGAGCCACTTTTGTCTGTAGGGAGGGGGACTCTTGAACTGTTTGTTTGTTTTGTTGTCTATCTTTTGCACGTGGTGGTCTTTGTGGAGCCACTTTTGTATGCGGAGAGGAGTGTTCTTGGATTTTTGTGCTGGTTTGCACTCTGTCTCTCATGCGTGGAGGCGTTTGCACAGTAGGCGTTGCATAGAGGTGTTCTCCTTCTTGAGCGACTGTTTTGTCTTGCTCTCTATCTTTTGCACGTGGTGGTCTTTGTGGAGCCACTTTTGTATGCGGAGAGGAGCTTTCTTGGTTTTTTGTGCTGTGTTGTAGATTTTCTCGTGTACGTGGTGGTTTGGGCGGAGCTACTTTTGTCTGTAGAGAAGGTGTCTCTTGGGTTTCAGGCTTTTGGATTTTTACATCGATTGGTGTTTTTTCTTTCATGCGTGGGGGGGGCGGTGGCGCAACCTTTGGGGGGGGTGACAAATTTTCTGGGCGTTTTTGTACAGTTGGTTTTGGTAAACTTTGAGAAACTTGGGGAGGGGGTGTTCTGGTGGGGGATTGTTCTGTCTGTTGTTGAAATTTTTCCATCATTTCACTGATAAAAGGGGAGGGGGTTCTTTTTTTCATGCATGTTCCTTTCAAACTCTTCCAATATTGTTTTTAAATATTATTTAAAAATGTACATTGGTGTTTATTTTTTATGCTTTTTTATTCGATCTTTACGAGAGCGGATATGAAGCTGGATGGTCTTGCACGATTTGACTCTCTTGGTTCAGATCATAATCATTTTCATTCTCTAAAGACTGTTTTCTCCAGTGTTTTGGGTAAAGGACGAGAAAATGAATTTTGTTTCAATTTTCTCTCTTTCTTGGCGCAAACATCTCTGTCCTCGTGTTGCGCCAAGAGATTGGATACGCCATGAAAACTTATGTCTGTTTAGCTGGCAAAAGCCATTGCTTTTGGCGCGGCAGTTTTGCGAGGACGAAAATCTGTTTCTCTTTGTTGTCCAAGGGGTGTTGTTCCTTCATGCGTTACTGTTGAAGAGTCAAGGCGTTGAGCAGACTGTGAGATGCTTTGTTGTTGCTGCAAGTTTTGCGCTCTCTCAGAAGATGCTTCATGGCGTTCTTGTTTTGTCTGCTGAGTTCTTGAAATTTTTTCTCTGACCTGTGTGACAGCTGTTGCATAGTTGTCAGCGGCGTCAATGAGGTGAGAAAGACCCGCTTCAGCATGTCTGCGCGCTTGATTTCTAAAGCCACAAAAACTGACACCAGCGTACTTGTGAAAAGATTGAGGATTTTCGACAAGTTGCTGTGCGAGTGCTTCTATTGTTTCAGGGTTTTGGAAAAGTGTTTCCACTTGTGATTGCAAAATGTTTGCGTTACCAAAAACAACTTTGCACCAATATTGGATTTGAGCATGGTGTCTTTTGACTTTTGAATGTTGTTGAATTTGGGTGAAAATTTCTGTCTCTGAAAGAGTTTGTTTTTCTCTTTGAGAATGAGCCGGTTTTTGTAGAAGTTCAGCGACGGCCGTCTTTCCCATTAAACGTTCATAGTTTTTGAGTTCTTGCTCTGGAGATTGTAAGAGGCTCTCTTTTGCTTGTTTTACAGCTTCTGTGTAACAATCAATGGTGACACTGAGAGCGGAATAACTCTCTTCTGCTTGTCTGCGTGTTTGATTTTTGATGCCCAACATGCTGGTGCCGGAAAGTTTCGCGATACTTTCAGGATGGGCTGCCATGCGCCATGAGAGTTCTTCTCCTGCAGCAGGATTTCTTTGAATTTCCTGCATTTTTTCTTGTAAAATGTCGGGATTGCCATAGGCATTTGCAGATAAACGTTGAATTTCTTCTTGATAGGTTTGAACCAATGAATGGTGTGGAAGCAATAGAATGATTTCTTCCTCTGAGAGAACTCTTGTTGCCCTTTGGGTAACTTGTGAAGTAACTATTGTGTGTGTCGTTTCAGGTTGTTGCTGCCTTTTGGTAGAACCGCTTCTTGTGAGAGGCGTTGTTGCATTTGTTGATGCATGTACAGTTTCTTCTCTTAAAAGAGAGAGTCTTTCCTCATCTTTTTCCGGTATCGTTGATAGTCTTTTGCGTTTGCTTTTTGAAGACGTTTCTTTAGGGAGAGGGGCTCTGCCTGAGACCTCTGCTGCTGCTTTTTCATAGAGCTCTATAAGTTCTTGTATTGAAGGAGATGGAAAAGGGTGAGGGTGATCTTTTTTCATGCATGTTTCCTTTCAAGAATTGTTTTAGAAAACCTCTTTGGTGCACACTCTCGCCCTTTATGCTTTTATGGTTTTTATAAGAAGATATTAAAATTGAGTGGTCTCCAAAGATCTACGCTATTTATGATCATCGTAATGGAGCTTTGTGTCTTTTATACAGTTTTTTTGTGAAATTTTATCAATAAGTTATAGTCAATTACTGAATCCATTTTTAGGACTCTTTTTTGTAACATCTTAAAACAATTTTTGGCGCAACCGTAATGAAACGATTTGCGCCAAGAAACTCACTGAAAAAGAGATTAAACGAAAAATAACAACTATCGTCTTTATACTTATATCCCCTTACATGGCATAAGCCATACCGTGTCTTTGTCGTTGTGGGCTGTGCTCTGGACTCTCCTGGTTTTGTCCTCTTGCGTGATGATGACGATGATGAGCTCTTTCAGCTTGCTGAGAATTTTCTTGATGGCGTCTTTGCTCCGCTTGAGGGGTTTGCAAGAGCCTCTCCTTTGCTTCTGTTACAGCCTTTGTATAACCATCAAGAGCATCAACGAGTGGTTTAAAACCTTCTTCAGCTGCTTTGCGTGCTTGATTTTTTAAGCCAAGTGCTTGGCGGCCAGCGAGTTTATGTATAGATTCAGGATTTTCAGCAAGTTGATCTGAAAGCTCTTTTCCTTTACGGGGATCTGTAAGTATTCCTTGCAAATGCGTCTGGAAAATATTGTCATTGCCATAAACGACCTTACCCCAGTGCACGATCTCTTCTGCATATGCTTGGACATGTGGATTTTTTAAAAGTATGACAGTTATTTGCTCAGATGTGAGGGAAGATGAAGCTCTTCCTCTTTGTTGTGGAGCAACCTCTGTATAGTCTGTTTCAGGATCTTCTTTCCTTTGATGATGGTGTCTACCTCTTGAAGCAGCAGCGCTGCTCACGGATGCGTATGTAACTTCAGCTTCGCGTTTTGGGGGAGCAACCTCTGTATAGTCTGTTTCAGGATCTTCTCTCCTTTGATGATGGTGTCTACTTCTTGAAGCAGTAGTGCTGCTCACAGATGCATATAGAACTTCTTCTTCTGGGGTTGGTGTGCGCTGGTTTCCTCTGTTTGGTTTATTAACTGTTGCATAGAGGGCTTCTGGATTTGCAGAAGGGTGTGGATGATGTTTTTTCATGCATGTTTCCTTTCAATATTTTTAGAAAACCTCTTTGGTGCATTCCCCACTTTTAGTTTTGATAACTTTTGTACAAAGGAAGATATCCAACTGAATGACCTCCAAAGATTTCGCGCTATTCAGGGTCAATGTAACGGACATTTGTGTCTTTTATACAGTTTTTTTATGAAATTTTATCAATAAGTTACAATAAATTACAGGGTCCACTTTTAGAACTATTTTTTGTAATATTTTAAAACAACTCTTGGCGCAATCGTAATGAAACGATTTGCGCCAAGAAATTCAATGAAAAAGAAATTCAATGAAAAAGAAAAATTTATGTACTTTTATGGGGGCTCACTTACATGGCAAAAGCCATTCCTTTTTCGCCATGTCTTTGTCGTTGTGGGCTGTGTTCTGGACTATTTTGTTCTTGCCCTCTTGTGTGATGATGACGATGATGGTGGTGATGTCTGTGTTCTGGGTCTCTTTCTGGACCTTCGTGTTTTTGACCTCTTTCATGTTCATGTGTAAATTGTTTATGGAGCTTTTGGGTGTTATGTATATGTCTCTCAAGAGCTGAGTAAAGGTGGGTAAACTCCTCTTCAGCTTCTCTGCGGCTTGGAGATTTTACACCAAGTATTTTGTGACCTGCAAGCTTACCAGCGCTTTGAGGATTTACTGTAAGGTCCCATAAGACGTTCTCTCCTTCTCGAGGATCGTCAAGAATTTTAGCCAATTGTTGATTCAAAGCATGCTCGTTACCATAAACAACTTTGCATCGCTCTTGGATTTCTCTTACACCATATTGAAAGCTTGTATTTTGTAAAAGCTTTGTTGTAACAACATCTTTTGCGGTTCTGGGAGGGGAGATTTTGCCTCCGCCAACGCCTTGATATATGGGATTTTCTAGTTGTTCAGACTCTTGCCCGCCTTCAGCCCCCATGCCAACCGTTGCATAGACAGATTCGAGTGATTTTTGGGGAGAGAGACCACCACTTTCACCAAATTCAAGCTCTGCATAGAGATGTTCTGGTTCATGGGAAGAATGCCTACCCTGTGCACCTCCACCAACTGTGTCGTAGGGGGACGTTTGCCAACCTTGCGCCTCCAGATCCGTTACTGCATAGGGATCTACGAGTTTGTCGGTGCGTCGCCCATCACTTGGTATTCCACCAAGTCTGTCATAGGGATTTCCTAGTGGTCTTTGGGGAGCATAGATTGTTTCTTCTGGTTGTTGAAGTGTATATTGAGGTGAGTTGCGCTGTTCTTTGGGAGGTTTATTAACCTTTGCATAGAGCTCTTCTACACCAGAAGCTCCTAGGTTTTGTTGGTCAAGTGGCTTTTTGGGAGCATAGATTGTTTCTTCTGGTTGTTGAAGCGTATATTGCTGTGGGTTGCGCTGTTCTTTGGGTGGTTTATTAACCTTTGCATAGAGCTCTTCTACATTAGGAGTTCCTAGATTTTGTTGGTCAAGTGGCTTTTTGGGAGCATGGACCGTTTCTGGTGGTTGTTGAAGTGTGTATTGAGG
This sequence comes from Bartonella sp. AS69XJJH, assembly GCF_042195585.1. Lineage (NCBI taxonomy): Bacteria > Pseudomonadati > Pseudomonadota > Alphaproteobacteria > Hyphomicrobiales > Bartonellaceae > Bartonella > Bartonella sp. AS69XJJH. The sequence goes on from NZ_JBHIOO010000012.1 coordinate 24,384, forward strand.
TGGGGTGCGCTGTTCTTTGGGTGGTTTATTAACCTTTGCGTAGAGGTCTTCTACATTAGGAGCTCCTAGGTTTTGTTGGTCGACTTGTCGATTTGGTCCCTCTACATTGGTAGAAGCGGTTGGGTGACTTTTTTTCATGGCTGTTTCCTTTCAATATTTTTAGAAAACCTCTTTGGCTTTGGCGCATTCCCCACTTTTTGATAACTTCAAGACACAAGGAAGATATCGAATTGAATGACCTCCAAAGATTTCGCGCTATTCACATTGACATATAGTAGATATTTATGTCTTTTATACAGTTTTTTTATGAAATATTATCAATAAGTTATAGTAAATTACAGGATTCATTTTTATGACTGTTTTTTGTAACATTTTAAAACAATTGGTGAGCGCAATGGAGGTAAAATGATTTGCGCCAAGAGTCTGCTGGAAGGCAAAAGTTCACGCGTTTTTAGCCGGTGAGAGCAAGCGATGAAGAGCGACTAACTTTCAAGCTGCGGGCTTGACATTGTACTTCTTGGGTGTTCTTTACAGTATTCGCAATTTCTTTTGCTTTGCTTTCCGATGTTCCAAGGAGGCAAGCTAGTCTGGCATAATCTTTTTCTTGTATGGCTTTACGATCTTCTGAGGAGAGACGATTGTGTAGTTGGCGCGAAAAGTGATGGAGTTCTTGTCGCAGTGAATGAGAATGCAATAAAGCTTCCTTTTGTTGTTCTCTTGGTAAGGCAAACAGGTTTTGTAAATTTTTTTTAGGTGTTTCGACAGTGTGGCTCAGACGATTTTGTTCTCTTTGATGTTGCTCTAAAATTTCTTCTTTTGTTTGTTGTGTTATTATGGCATAATTTTTAAGGGCTTGGCTGAGTTGTGGAGCAGTTTGTTCTGCTTGTCTGCGATTTGGACTTTTCATGCCAAGTATTTTTCTTCCTGAAAGTTTAGAAATGGATTGAGGGTTTTGTAAAATCTCATCGGCAAACTGATTTCCTAAGCTTGGATCTGCCGTTAAGATATCCATTTTTGTCTTTAAGGCGCGGGCTTTACCATAAACGAGTTTTGATAAATTTTCGATTTGTTTTCGGCATGCTTCAACATAAGGATCATTTAAAGTTCTCGTGAATAACTCCTCATGGGTGAGAGGTGCTAATGTCTCTTTTGGGATCAGTGTTTCTTTTAAGCTTTGAACGTTGGTTTTTTGAAAGCAGAGGCGGGCACCGTTTTGTAATGTTTTGACGCGTTCTGGGGGGAGATCATCTTTGTGGCCAACGACGAAAGCACCTTCTACTTCCATAACAAAACCTTCTGCTGAAAAACCTCTAAAGATGCCGTCATAGGGGATCCCTTCTTTTGCGGCAACAACAATACGATTGTTAATTTCATCCAGTCCAGCATTTCTCATTTGGGAGATGAATTCTTTTAAAACAAGAGACTTTTGCGGATGCGTGATATCTTCAAAAAGATCTTTCATCGGTTGGGGATTGCTATATTGCATGGCCTCAATACAAGCTGCTGTCATGCGCCCTTTTGTGATGAAAGAAAAGTCAATGGTATGTCCTGCTGCTTGTCCAAGTTTTTCCATAAACATTCGATTTACGCGCCCATTCCCTTTTCTGAAAGGATGTGCGTGCTCGAGCGCCATAAAAACTTCAGCGGCATTTCCAGCAAATTCTTGGCGCGATAAACCTCTTAAATTGTTCTTCTCATTAAGTGTTTTTTCGAGTTGTTTTAGCTCTTTTTTTATTTGTGGACCAACAGCAAAAGGAACTTCATAACCTTTGGGACGCATCGCCGGCATATGGGCAGAGGTGCCGTCTTCAAATGTAAAGAATGTATCGCGGGTTTGTCCTGCCCATTCAAAAGTTTTGTGGAAGAGGCTCCAGTGGATTAATTTTAAATAACTGGAATCAAATTTTTGTGGAAGTGGTTCATGGCGAAAATTGACGGCTTCTCTGGCGGTATCATGGGCACAGCGCTCATACAGTTTTTTGGGGTCTTTTATGCCATATTTATTTTTAAGTGTTAGGGTACCTTTATATAGATAATTTTGCTCTAACATATAATCTCTCCTAGGTAGGGTGGTGGTTGATAAGCGTCTTAAACGCTACATGTGAAAAATTCCCCTTCGCGTATTCTTTTGAGATTTTTGGTGTTATGATTGGTCGTATTTTTCCCTCAAGTGTATGAATGGTTGTATCAATCGTTTTGTGATACTTTTGAAATGTTTTTGGTGTGAGAAATGCTAAATGTTCTGTTGTGATTGTTTTCATGTATATTTTCTTTTTTCATTTACTTTTGGAAAGCTTTTCTGATGTTTCCTTATGTTTGTTATCTTGTATTGTAAAATACAGGTATTGAGGGCGCTGATATGAATCCCATGAGTGGACAGAAAATGAATTTTCTACAAATTGACTTTGGATAAAACCTTTGTTCTTTGAGGTGTAAGGAAGAGGTCAAAAAGAAAAAACTGCTTAAAATTGTTGTTTTTTCCTTTAACAAAGTTGTTTGCAAGAGCGCTTTGATGAAGATCGTGGATATGATGGGTGCAATCGCCCTTGGTTTGCGAATGGTGTTGGTCCTTTTCATACACAGTACTTAGAGTGGTGAATTTATAGGCAAAAGCAGTTATCAAGAATTTTTCTCCATGATGTTTTTCTTATTGCTCTACATGAACATCTTGTTTATGTGTTTTTTTAAAACAAAATGTTTTTTATTCTGTATTGTTGCTCTTATTGTATTGCGCTGCTGTAAGCTTAATAAGAGAGGAAACTCTTTCTTTGCTTAGGGAGAAAATCCTTTTTTCAGCGCTTTATCTTTAAAATAGAACACGTTATGATATCGTAAAGGGGGAAAAGCTTGTATAAGAATGATTTATTCATTTTGATGTATATCTTAAATGTTTTTGCGAAAAAACGATGTTCTTGAGTGTAGGTATTTTGAGAGTTCTTGTCTCAAAGATCAAATTTTTGTTTTTCTTGAGTCTTGAGATTGGTGATTAGCGTTGTGAAATGTTTTGATTGTTTGTAGGAGATAAATTATACACAAAAAGGCTTTGTAGGAATGTATTTACAGCCTTTCCCAAGTGGAGATGTTGATTTAGTTATTCGGTGATTTGAGGGGGGGGTATTTTTATAAAGACGATGGGCGCTGGTAAAACGATACACAAAATACAAAAAGAAAAAAACACGGATTTTCCTATCATGTTTTTCTTATGTGTGTGAGGAAGTGGTCAAAAACTTTTTGTTAAAGGGCTTTTAAAAAACAGAAATGTATGTTGTTTCTGTGGTTGTTCTTTTCATAATCAAGATCTCATAAGAGGAGGTTAGTTTTTCTTTTGTGGGGCAAAGCGGTTTTTTGCAGCTGCGGCTAACATTTCTTTTCTTCTGAAATAGATGGCGCGACCACATCGCAAAGGGGGGTGACCTTGCATAAGAATAATTTGTTCATCTTGACGCATTTCTTGAATGACCTCATGAGGTAAAATCAGGGCTCTTTGTTGGTAATTGACGTTGTATGAACTCTTTCCTAAAGATAAGCCTCTTGATTTGCTTGTTCCGGTTACTTCAACAGTCATTTGTCCACAGCGTTCTGAAATGTCTTTGGCAGTTTGGAAGTCTTTAATGGCAGCATAGCTGACAAAGGAGCAGCTTTCAAACCATGAACGTGCTCCAGCTTCTCCAAAGTGATTGACCAACTGACCAGAGGATTGATAAAAAAGCATTAAGGATATACCGTATTTACGTCCACGATCGCGCGCTTCTTCTAAAATATTCATATAGCCTAGAAGATCAACTTCATCTAGGACAAATAAAACACGCTTTTTATAGTTGCCGTCTGCTGTAACCATGGCATTGAGAAAGGCGCCAATAATCACACGTCCAATAGCTGGATAACTGTTTAAAATACTTGCGGGGAGATTGAGAAAAACATCTGTATTGCCATTTGCAATATCTGAGGAACAAAAATCATCTCCGCAGACAAGATCTGCGTAATTGGACAAAGAAAGCCATTGAGTGTCTTTGGAAGCGGTTGTATAGACTCCTGAAAAAGTTTGCTCTGCCATTTCTGTAAAAATACCAACCATTTCACGAATAAAAGGAGAGGGGGTTGTTTCTTGAATCATACGTAATTGATTAACAACAGCTGTTTCTGATTGAGAGAGAATGCCACGCAATGTTTTTAAATTGCGCTCGCTGTCTTCATATTCATCAGAAAATATAACATGAGCAAGAAGAGCTGTTAAAAGATTATGGGCTTGTGTCGAGAAATATTCCGCTGAAGAATTGTCTGATTTTTTATCTGTAAGAAGCAACTTAGAAAAGCTTACAATATTCGCTTCGCGTTGTGTGCGTGGTACGCTATCGTCTAAAAGCCAATCGATGACATTAAAATTTTTTGTTAAAAATGAATTGGGATCGAGAACAATGACATTTCTATTTCCCATCTTTTGACGCGCAAATTTGACCATTGGGGCAACTTCTGTTGAAGGATCAAGACAAATAATAGACCCAGGATAGGTTAAACACGTGGGAACTACTGTACTTGTGGTTTTATAGCCACCAGAACCAGCAAAAAAGATCATATGGGTTGAACCAAAATCAAGATTAAAGGTTAGCAAAGGGGCTGTCCCACCCTTTCCCCATGTTGTTTTATTGCCAGGTGCAAAGGGAATTTTGCACACATTGTCTTGATCAACACGGTATCTTTCACCCACAACAATTTGCCCATTGGCAGGAAAGATTTTTGCTGCCTCCCTTAAATTCATCCAAGCTGCTTCACCAAAAACACCTTTTTTTGCACGCTTGACCTTATTTTTAGGTGGAGAGGTTGTTACGAATTGAATGATGGAAAGAAAACCACCAATGATGATGCCAAAGACAACCATGGGGTCCATGAATTGAAGCGCATAGCTCCACGTTATTCCTTGTTGACCAACATAGGGACTTAAACGTTTTATTTCACCACCAATATAGTAAAGAGCGGTTGTTCCAAAAAAGACAACGGAGACAAAAGCGATTATTTTACGTAAGTGCAGTTTTTGCGAGAGACTATACAACAATGAAACAGCAGCCGTTAGTGCTAAGACTAATAAAGGCTCAGAACGAAGAGTCCAATAAATTTGATCGCTCTTTAGTCCATTTGTTATAAATAACAAAAAATGAGGAACAAGGAATATCGTTAAAGCACCTAAAGCGATCGGTGTTAAAATAAGCACCATTTGTGTTTTGGTATATTTCATTATATTCTACTTTCAATTCTATCAGAACATGCTGCGAAAAGCTCTTTTTTCAGGTGTGTGATATTAAACTCTCTCTTTTTTGAAAAAGCACCGATAACGCCAAACAGTTTTCATTTCTTCCCCCTTTTCAATGAAGGTGGAAGGTTTTATCTATTCTCAGCAAGCCATAGCGAATGCTTTGGAACGGTGCATTGTGCATACTTGTGCTTGCTGGTGTACTTCTTTGGTTTGCTTAATAATTTGTGTAATTTGTTTGGCTTTATTTTCTGATACACCAATGCTTTGAGCCAATGTTTCAGAGTCATTATTTTGGACTGCTTTATGTTCATCTGGTGAGAGGCGGGTATTGATGTTTTTTACAAAGTCGGTAAGCTCTTTTTGAAGTAAAGGATTTTTTGTTAAAGCTTCTTGCTGTAATCCTTTTGGCAAGGCGAAGAGGTCTTGCAAGCTTTGACTTGGCATTTTTACCGTTTTTGCACGGCGATTTTGTTCTGTTGCATGTTCTTGAGTAATTTCCTTCTCCGCATATTTTACAGCATGTGTGAAATTTGCAACGGCATTACAGAGCATCTCAAGATGATTTTTAGCGTTTGCGCGTGCCTGATTTTGTAGTCCACATAAACTGAAACCTGCAAGATGAGAAACAGAGTGCGGTGTTCTTTCAATCTGGTTGGCGAGCTGTTGGCCTAAGTGTGGATTTTTGATGATTTCCACCATCTGTTTGTCCAATGTTTTTTTACTACCATAAACAATTTTTGACAATTGTTGGACCTGTTTTAGGCTTGCGTGGACGCAAGAATCTTCTGCAACCATTTTAGCCTTTTCATTTTTTGTCAAAGGGACTAATCTTTCTTCTGGAATGAGAATGCTTTCAAGCTCTTTTGTTTTTGGGACTGTAAAGGTAAATTTGTCACCGGGTTTTAATGTTTTGAGTTGTTCTGGTGTGAGCTGTTCTTTATTGCCGATGATGTAAGCTCCTTTTACATTGCAGGCAAAGCTGTTAAGACCAGCACCTCTATAGGTGCCCGTGTAGGTTTCACCTTCTTTTGTTACCATCACAGGGCGATCATTCACATTGCGTCCAAGTTCTTTCATGCTGCTCATGAATTCTTTTAAAAGAAGTATTTTATTGGGATTGGAGATATCCTCAAACAGATGTTGCATAGGTTCTAGATCACCATTTTCTGCTACAGCGACACTGGCGAGCATCATGCGTTCTTTTGTGACAAGTGAAAAATCAAGCTGATGCCCTGCTGTTTGAGCAAGCTTTTCAAAAAAGACCCGTTGTGTGCGTCCATTGCCTTCTCTAAAAGGATGAAGTTGGTTAAGGGCGTTAAATAAGCTTATCGCTTCAGCGTTAAATTTCTCGCGCGTTAAGCCTTGCAAATTATCTTTTTCGGCAAGCGTTTGATCTAATTTTTGTAAACCGTCTTGGATTTCATCGCCGAGTGCAAAAGGATTTTCCCAGCCTGTTCTTTTCATTTCGGGCATGGCGGCTGTAGTGCCATCTTCAAATGTAAAGGGGAGGTGGCGAAGATGACCAGCCCATTCAAAGGTATTTTTAAACAACTGATAATGAATAGAGCATAGATAGGCGCTATCAAATTTTTCTGGTAGGGGATCTTCACGCAGATTAACCATCGCTTTTGCTGTATCATGCGAGCATTTCTCCAGAAAGGATTGTAAGTCTTTTATTCCATATTTATTTTTGAGTGTTGTGGTGTTTGGATAGACATAATGATGGGGAGAAACTGTCTGCATATTTTTTGTTTTTGCTTTGGCTTTTGGCATTGTGGCCTCCTTATAATGTCGTGTTGTCCATCAGAGTGTTAAATTCCTCTAGCGAAATATTCCCCTTTGCGTATTCTTCTAAAATTTTCAGCGTTTTGGAATGTAGCGTTATGCCCTCTATCGCATGGGTGCTAATGGCTGCTTCAACGGCTTCACGGCGTTGTTTTAGTTCTTCCACTGTCATCGATAAAAGATTTTCTCTGTTTTCTGTTGCTGTGGTTTTCATGCATTTTTCCTTTTGATGTACAATCGTTGCTTGAAAAGAGCCTTTGGCAGCCGGTGTGATCTTCTTTTAATCTCCTCCAAAGATGTTTCGTTGTTTGAAGGGATCATAATAAATTTCTGTGACCTTAAATTTTCCTTCAACTCGGTTGCATTGGATGATGATATCAATCATTGAAATCAACAGTCCTCGAATATCATCACGCTCTAAATCACCACCGCCTTCACTTTCTTTGACCAAAAGGGTCATTTGCTCAAAGGCTGCAAGGGCTGTTGAGGCATGAACTGTTGTAATGGAACCTGGATGACCTGAATTGACATTGCGGATATAATAAAAGGCTGTACCATCTCGAAGTTCTTGCAAAAGAATGCGATCAGGACGCATCCGTAAAGATGATTCAAGCAATTCTTTGGGTCCAACAGAGGCTAAGCCTTGTCCATCTTTTGAATAGAACATTGAGACATGGTTAGGGTGCGGTATCACCAATTCTTGGGTATCTTCAATGGTGATAATACGCTCTTCTTGAGGGATTTTAGCAATTAATGCTTTTGATAATGTTGTTTTACCCGAACCAGTTTTTCCTGCAATTAAAATATTTTTCTGGCATTTTACAGCTTGATTTAAAAAGGAGACAAAGTCTTTATTACAGTAGGCATGAGCTAAGTTGTGCTCAATGATTTTGAGTTCGTTAAAACGAGAATGATAATCATTTAATGGCGTGAAAGATATCTGTTCACAGAGCGAGAAGAGGCCTTTATTTGCCAGCTCTTCGAGAGAAAAACTCTGCGATGATGGTTTACGAATTGTCATACTAATCGTGTCTTTTTCGACAGCCGGCGGAATGACAATTTGAATACGCTCATTTCCTGGTAGAGTTGCAGATAATATTGGGTTTTTATCGGATATGTTTTGCTTGGAATAGGACGCGACAACTTTCGCAATCCCCATAAGCTCATTAAAAGAGAGAGCCGGTGCTTCTATTGTATTCCATCCATCAAACCCTTCCGTCATTACTTGATAGGGACGATTGATAACAATTTCAAAAAGACTATCATCTTTCAAAAAAGCACTAATAGGTTCAAGTTTTGTGAGAACAATCGCAACGGTTTCATCGCTCATGGTATGTAAATTTGAGTTCATTCTAAAGGTACCGCCGAATTTTTGTAAAAGTTTCTTGAAACAGCTCGATTGATAATTTGTTTTTTGTTTTCGATGACTTTCAATTTATAAACACTGGAAAAATCTAAATCGCGGGCAACAAAGATATTCACCATTTCCCCTTGGTTTTTGGATAATGTTGGAGGAATATTGGCGTAATTTTCTACGAGAATGTTTGCGATGTTTTGTCCTGAAGAGATTGTTTCAGTTTCTTCTTTTTCCTGTTTTTTTGATAAATGTTTATTGGCATAGTTTGTCGCATCTTTTATCAGTGATACAAGAAGCGCAGCCCCAATCCTCTCGAGCCAATGGTTATCAATATCTCCATCTATACCAGAACGCCCTAAACTGTCTGTTGCAGGTGAAGCTAAGGATATAATGATACCATTAGGGGTTTTTGCTCTATTCCATAGCACGAAGAGACGTGTTTGACCTTTTTTCAAGCCGGCGCGATATTCACCAACAATTTGGGTGCCTTTATCAAGAAGGACAACACGACCATTGTCTGATAAGATATCTCTGGAGACAATACAACTGGCAAAACCTTGTTGATCACTGTTGATGGCTGTTTCTAAAATACAAGGGATAGAAGTTCCCATCGCGATGATGTAGTTTCGATTGCCGAGGGTTGAAGCACGAATACCTTCAAGCACTGTGGGTTTGAGAAGATGATTAAAACGTTGCGTTGTTTCATCAGGTTTGCTTTCAAGTTGGTGAGGCAAAGCACCATTATTTGTTTGTGAATCTATTTTGCCTTGTTGTGTACTGGCATAAGCTAATACAGGAGCACGTTGTGCTGCTTCCAGCAGTGAGTTATCAGAATTTAATTGATTGATGTTTGGTGTTGGTAGCTCGACTTTTGGCAATAGAGCGTTATTTCGTTGAGGTTGTTCAAAGGGGGGAGGGGTAGGCTTTGCAGGGCGAAAAAGCTCTGTTTGTTTTATAACTTTTCCTTCTTTTGAGGATTCAATTGGTTGTTTTTTGTCTGTAACAAGTGTTGAATAGGCTAAATAAAGACAGACACTGAAAAGAATAATAAGAGCAATAGCTTTCCCCACATTGTTCTGTTGACTTTTTCCTTGAGCATTTTTTATGGTATCGCGATCATTAATGCTTTTTTCATCCACGGTGTTATTCATGGCTGCTTCCTAGGTTCATTTTACGTTGTACAGATGGTGATGTCGTACCTGTTTCAGGGTTAATTCCTTCTGGTACGAACCTTTTATTAAAGATGCACAATACTTCATTTCCACGCCGTAGCGTGAATTGTGCAGCTGTTGCGTGAACAATAACCTTGTTGCCTTTAATCGATTTGGGAATAAGCGCTTCTTGCCCATCAGGCGATACAATGTAAATGGCAGGGATTTCAATGTTGCCTAAAAAAGTAAAGGTTGTTGTTTTCCCATTATCATAAACAGAAGCAGGTTCAATGAGGGATGAGCCTTGGGCTTCATAAGCCCAATTGCGTGGTCCAAAATCTTCATGGATATTTAAAATATCATTGACAAAGTTTTCTTCACGTTGTTTTGCTTTCTCTATTTCGGCTAATTTCTTACGCAAGGCTTCATCTTCTGGATAACGAAACTTTACCAAGAAATACGTCTCATTGCCGGCTGAAACATCGCCTTCACGGACTTGCAGCTCGAATTGATAAGAGCGTTGTGTGCCATCTTGGCGGCTTGTGACAATTTGTAAATTGGTCACAGGTTGGACTTCACGTGGCTTGAGAAAAACAAAGTGACCAGCCGGTGCAACTTGCCAAGCAACGGAATTTCCAATTCCTACATAGGTCACGTTTTCATCATCGGCAAATTCCAGCTGAACTGAAGAGCGAATGGAGCCAATGATTTGTACAACGTTGTAAGGGTCATAATTGACAAATCTGATGCGGTTATCTTTACGTGCACTGACAGGCGCTGTTTCCGCAAATGAGAGGACTGTGTGAAAGCTGAGAGTGATCGTAAAAATTAAAAAGATTGTTTGTAAAAGTCTGATCATTTTATCACCTCTGGATCAGATCTATATTCTGATACTTGAAAACCAAGTGGGTTGATGAGACGGTCAGACGTTGAAATATGTGCGTTTACGTAGGAAAAATTTAAGATTGAAACCCAATGGGAAATATTTTCTTTTTCATTCAAGTCTCTGATCGTTTTATAGTAACGAACTTGGATAAGATCTTTGCTTATAAAAGAGATTGATTTAATTGTGACCGTAGCAATCATGTTATGATAAATATTTTGCGGACTTTCTGGATTATTGCCCGCATACCATTTTGCAAAACGGTTTTGTTCTTTTGGAGAAGATAAAAGAGAAACTAAGCGAAAATTGTTTTCTGCTTCTGATGCTTGAAAACCTTCACGCGCACGAACATATTGGCTGGCAAAATAACGCGTTATCGCTTCATCATAGTCGTTAGGGGATTCTTTTAGGGCGCTTACAGTATCAATAATGCCTGTTGAGTTATCCACGCGGATAACAAAAGGCTCTACCGTTTTCAAAGGCGTCAAAGCTGCGACAGCTAAAGCCAGCGCAATCGTCATCAATCCAAAAAGCACTGTTAAAGCCATGGAAACTTTCATCCGCACGCGCATGCTATGCATGCGATCAATGTCAAATGACCGCGCTTCTTTTATGTATTCTTCAAGGGCATCACTTTTCACGCATAACCTCCACAGTTTTATCAGATCGTGCTTCATGAATAACCGGCTTTAATAAAGCTGTATTGAGTGCCAAATTGGCTGGTGCTTTTTCATTTTCCAAAGTATTGAGAATGATGGGAGTGGTAACAGGCTTTACGCTCTTTTCTGGATGGACAACGTTTTTATTGTCCCAATTCCACTTATCTTTATTTAAAGCACGTGTATGTTTGCCATTACAGCGTGGTGGTTTTTTGGGGCCACTCAAAGAGGCACAACCAGTAAGAGCGATTGTTAGGGCCATAACAAAAGTTATTTTTCGTTTCATTTTTTGAACTCACAAATATCTTGAAATACAATGCATGAGAGCCTTTATTCGGGGCACTTTTACAAGTTTATGTGATGCAAGATTTTGATTGGCTTTGTTGTAAGACCCAAGATGTTAGGTCTTATCTGGAACAGGATCATGGCGCATGCGCCAAAGGGCGCACGCAAGGAAAAAACAAAAATGCTTATTCTTTTAAAGAGGTGCTTTATCTTAAAACCGACCACGACCACCTCCAGATCTTCCTGCTTTTGCCGCCGCACCTGCCGCACCTTTAGAAGCGTTACCGGCAGCTCCTGCGATTTGTAAAGTGGCACTTTTTATTGCGTTACCACTCGTTCTTGCACTATTGGAAAGCATTGTGAAAACCTGTCCTCCTGAAGAAACACCAGCATTAAAGTATGGTCCGCCAGAGGACAGCGCTGTTGCAATACCGGGAAGCGCACGGAAGATAATAACCCCTATGATCGAAATGACGATGACAGGGGGGAAAAGAACGTAAATTGATTCATATGAAACTTTGAGAACCTGTAGGATAACTTGACATATAATTGTTCCAAGCATGATCACGAGAACTTGTAAAATGGTAAAATTGATCAAAGTTGTAATCCATGCATCGGTGTATTTTCGCGTTGCATTAAACAAATATAAACTAATGAATAGAGGCCCAAGACCTATAATCATGACGAGTGCAACTTGTGCAAACATTTGCACAATAAAACCACCTATACAAAAAAGAATAACGGCTAAAAGCATGATAGAACCAAGAAGACCCACAATGATCTTTTCAAAAAACCAAGCATTGTATAAGACCTCTTGATAGCGCGAACTTGCTTTTAACAAAATATAATCAAAAACATTGGAGCTTGCAGGATTGCTGTTAAGCGCATTCCCAATAGCATTGGATAAATCATTGAAGAAAATATCCTTGACATACGTATTAAATGTATCTGCATTCGTTGCCATTGTTGTTACAACAACGATTTTAACAACATTATTAAGAAGACTATGCATAGAAAGTGCAACGCGACCCGTCATAACATTATAGCCATAAAGAAAGATAAAAATGATTGCGGCGAGATTTAAGGGCGCTGAAATAGCAGAAGATAGCCCACTCACCGTTGTGTCCATCACATTATCTAAGGGGTTTAAAATATACCCAGAAACGCTTTCAAAAGGAGAAAAACTAAAGTCTGACATTTGTACGCGTACTTTCAAGTTTTTCTTTTAATTGTTTTTCTTTTTCTTTTAATTGTGCCTCAAGATGTTTATGCTTTTGTTGTTCCTTTTCTTCACGCATTTCGTCTTTTGTTTTCGTATCTCTTGCCTGAATCATATCAAGAGACTGAAGTTTTAAAGAAGCCACTTGAAGATCGGCTTGAAGAAGGACAAGTTTTACTTGAAGCTCTTGTCGAAGGATTTGCAATTCTTCAGGTTTTGTGTCTGATTTTGATTTAATATTTTCAAGTTGTTGACTTATTTCTTTAATTTTTTTTGCAGTATCTGTTGCAGTCTTATAAACGGTTTCAGCTGTTTCTGATTTTGCAGCATCTAATTTTTGTGTATTCTCGAGTGCTTGTTTATAATATTCATCGGCATCGGGTGTCGTTTGTGATATTGCATGAGAAATAAAAGAAAAAGATAACAGTGTAACTAAGCCATATTTTTTCATTGATTTTTTCTCCTTTGATAAAATATGGGCAGCCATTTGTTTGGGTCAGCTCCATATTCGTTGATAATTTCATTCATGAGTTCAATGTTTTTTGTTGTGCCGCTTAAAACGGCGATCTCATCATTCATTCCACGTAAGTTAAGTTCTGCAACGACGGAACTTTGTCCTTGTTTGATGAGAAAACGGCGAGATTCTCTGCTTAACTCTGACTGTATCAGTTCAAATTCACGCTCAGTAAGTTTGAAAGCTTCGACATAGTCATTGTAATTTGCTTTTTGATTTGGAAAAAATATTTGGGTGGGGCATTGCTCAATAATTGTGTGCGCGATTGTTGAGTTCAAAGCATCTTTAGGGCTTTGTGTTGCAAAGAGCATCATGCCATTTTGTTTACGGATCGTTTTGAGCCGATCTTGCGCAAAAGCTTTGAATGAATCATCTTCTAAAGCTTTCCAGAATTCATCAACGACAATAATGATGCGTCGTCCATCAATCAAATCAAGAATGCGGTGAAAGAGATACATCATTAAGGGGCGCCGAATTTCTTCATTGTCTAAGAAATCGGTCATGTCATATCCAATGAACTGGGCATTTAAATTGAGATCATCTTGATCATTATCAAAAACCCATCCTAAATCATTGCCTCTAATCCAGCGTTGTAGCCGTATGGCAATCCCTTCTTTGGATGTGTTGTCAAAAAACAGTTGAAGGGCACCAAGAGAGCGCTGGTTTTTTGGTAAGTTTTCCAAGGAATCGATGGCTTTGGCGATATCTTGTCGCTCTTCTTCTGTTACGATTTGCCCTTCAGCGGTCACCAGCTTTAAGATCCAATTACGAAGAAAGATCTTATTTTTTTCAGTGTATTCCATGCCCTTTAAGGGAGCAATACCCGTGGGTTGTCCATTTTTTAAAGGTTTATATTTCCCTCCTCCAGCTCGTACAAAGATCTCTGCTCCTTGATCTTTGTCAAAAAAAACCATTGTTGGATTGTGCTTTTGTAATTGTGCAAGAAGAAAATTGACAATCACTGTTTTACCAGATCCCGATGGACCACAAACAAACGTGTTGCCAAGATCGCCATAATGAAAATTAAAATAGTAAGGTGAACCAGCCTGTGTTTTTAGTAATGCGACAGCAGCGCCCCAAACATTGTCGTTCAGTTTGCCAACGGGGAAAGAATGGAAGGGCGATAAAGCGGCAAAATTTCTGCTAGTAATGGCGCCTGAACGCGCACGATAGCTAAAGTTCCCAGGAAGCTGTGCCCACCATGCTGCTTCCAATCCTAGATCTTCTCTGGCAATTACGGCTCCCCCATTGGTTAAATGGGCTCGTGCTTTTGATAAGTTCTCAGTCAATATTTTGGGATGATCAGCAAAAACAGCTAAAGAAATGTGATGTTCACCCAAAACAAAACGGTTTGATTCTAAATCATCTAACGCTTCATCCAGTGCATCAATTTGTGAGCTAGCACGGTCAGCCGCATTGATCATTTGATTTTGTTTGCGGCTCATAATCACACTGGCGGCTGCCTTACTTTTAAAGACAAAGGATTGTGTTAAAATGAATTCAAATGGCACCGTAAGCAGACCATCAGTCATACCTGGGCGTGTTTTAGAAGGATACTCTTTCCATCCAAACATGCCCACAAAGCGTTCATTGCTTTCATGGCGAATTTCGATAATTTCTTTCCCAAAAATAACACGATCCGAGTAAATCGTTGAAGCAATAGTTCCAAAGGTGAGAGGAATACGTTCACGTCTTCCCCCCACTAGCTGGTGGAGAAATTCACTTTGTTCGGAAAATAAAAGCCCTTCATGTTCATAGATTGATAGCAGACGGACTTCATACTCTTCCAAACCTTGCATAAGATCTTGACTTAACTCTTCGAGTTTACGAATAGCTTCCTCATCGGGTTCAGATTGTGTTTTCTTCGCTTTGCTCAAGCGCTGAAAAAATGAAACCAGCTTTTCTGTTTTATCCGCTGCCGGATTCCAAAGCAGTGAAATAAACAGATCATTTCTATACAGTTCTTGCGAAACCATTTTCTTTTTATATTTTTCATCTAATGTTGTTGCAAAAGATGAAAGAAAATGACCTTCTGGGTATATCGTTTCACGGCGGCGGATGATGTGAGAATATAAAGCAAGCCGTTCGTCTGCGATATTTTTTAAAAGGGTGTTTAATTGGTTGTGTAAAGAATTTAATTGATCAATATCCGCAGTGTCAAAATTTATACCCTCAACAGCCATCACAACCATTAAACAGCGTGAATTTAAAGCAACGACATGTTGGTTGATGTAGCGTATATAGGGAATATATTCTTCAGGCAAAGTTTCCCGTTTCATTATTGACATCTGTTTCACCAGCTTCGTTCCTTCAGCTTAGTTCCTTATAAGTGCGGATAAGGCGCAAGGGGGAGGTCGAACCTCCTCCCCATCGGTTGAGATTTTTTTGTTTTCCTCGGGTATTGAGCCATGCAAATAATACGCGAAATTGGTTGTGGTCATACTTTGTCACTTCTCGCAAAATAAAGTGCATCCCAATCCCAAGACCAAACATGGTAAAATCACTCGTCAAAATGAAAAGAATGGATGTCGCCATGACATTAAGCGCCATCGCTTCCATTGTAACACCAGCAAACATGGCTGGGCGCGTACAGGCAAGGAAAAGAGTATCTTCGTTCATTTATGTTGTGCCCGCTAATTTACCAACGAGAGTGGGGGCACCAAAAACAATAGCAATCCCCAGAACACAGTAAGCTGCTTTGCGTAAATCAATAAAGCCGTACATCCAGCCAATCCCCACAGCAGCAACACATATAATTGCAATGAGCCTTGCCGTTGGACCCGTCATCATTGTGACAATGTTGTCTAAAACACCATCGAGCTTCCCGAAACCACCTCCACCAGCAGTAGAAGCAGCATAAGAAAGATCAGATACAAAAACTGCCGTAAAAAGCAGCATGGTTACGATAAAAATGATGTTTTGGAATCTATTATCTGTCATTTTACCTCTCTTTAACAAATAATATTTGTTCATATGTCGACATTCCATTGCCTCTAAGAAACTGAAGAATGCTGTCATTTGATGACAGTTAAATTTTCCTCATTTATTTGTTTTAAAAGCCTTGATAGTGGATCTGCTCACTCTCAAACTCTTTTCTTAAAGAGACAGAAGTCTTTTCAAACTGCGATTGTGTTACATGAAAATGGCAATTTTAAGTTGTATATGTTGGTAAAGACAATAATATTAAAACAATGCAAGAAGGAATGTTATTCTTTACAAAATGTAGTTAATATGCAACACAGATATTTGAATTTTTTCTTTAAAAACAATGGGATTGCTGATAAATAATGTGAAAGGATAGAAAAACAATGAACTTTTTGAGCGAGCGTGTTAAGAAATGCTATTTAAATTGATTGTTATTGTTTACATTATGGGTTCCATAGTGTGGGGATTAAGTCAATATAAAGATAAAATGGATTTCAGCATTCTTAAAACATTTGAGATGCAAGATATCCAAGATATTGTCCATCTTTATGGAGAAGAAAAGAAGTTGGGCAAATCTACCACCAAACAGCAATTAGAAAAAAATGAACCAGCTCTCGATTTGCAGAAGAGTGTTTCATTAAATGATGTTGCAAATAATGCTGTTGTTTTTCATGGTAAGGCCTCTGTTACAAGTGGGGTTACATTTAAATTACTGACGCCTGCTGCACAATCTTGGCGCTCATATATCACCCGTGATATTCATCTTTATGGTGTAGACACATGTGCACCACGCCAAAAAGCAAAATTAAATGATCAAGAATGGCCTTGTGGTGCGGTTACAACGGCTTGGCTTGTCACCAAAACACTTGGGCAGGATTTATCCTGTAAACAGGCTCTGATGCACAATGGTGTTTATTATGCGCAATGTTTTGTTCAAGGGGTTGATTTAGCTGAGGCAGGTCTTACAGAAGGTATGTTGGTACTCTCAAAAGAGGGGAAAAATCCTATTCCAACCCAGTACCATCATGCAGAAGAAAAAGCACGCAACAACAAGATCGGTCTTTGGTCAAGTGATTTCACTGAACCTTTAAAATGGCGGCGAGATAATGGGTCTTACAATCCCTTTGCAAATCCGTGATTGGTTTTAACGAACATATTTACTTAAATCTTTTATAGAGAAAACTTTATCAATAAAATTGCACCAGAGCATAGGGCAAAAGACTATGGGGCAAATTTGAATAAACCGTGAGATTATTTTCGTTTGTGAAGTAAATGGATGATACTTCCCTTTTCGAGGGAGGTTTGCTCTCAAAATCGCTTCTCTGTTTTTACTTATGTGTTTTATAAAAGCAGAAAAACTTCATTGTTGGTGGCAAAGCGTTTTTGAGTATTTGTGTTTGAAGGAGAAAGTGAGATGATAAAAAAACGCTTAAGAAATGGATTTTTAGAGCGAAGTTGAAAAAGTAAAAAATGAACAGACCTCAAAATGGGATAACGTTTGATATAACGGATAGCATATTTTACAGTGCCTTAAAAGAATTCATAGCAAAAGTTTTTTTCATCAGAATTTTGTCTTCAGGATTGGATTACGTTTTTTACTTCTTTAAAAGTGATCAATCTATTGCTTTCTTTGCAAAGCTTTCATAATTATCTGCTTTTAAATTCAGACTCCTAAATGATGGATGGATTTTACATAGACTCTATACGAAGAAATCTTCGTAAAAATGATTTGCCTTGTTGATTGTTTTCTACATATCATAAGACGTTTTTATTTAAGCATTCGATGGGGGAAACAATAATCGACATACAGTTAGGTAAAAAGAGCTCATACTTTTTTGTAATGGCTTTGTCCGTTCATTGATCGTGATACTGAGCATTATACTTATAGGCTTTCTATAGGGCGAGGGGCGCGGCTCCTATTGCAATGTCACTATTTGAAATCAGTTGGACAAAACATGAGTGCGCCTTCTGATTTCGTCCTTTTTACTCAGTTTAGGCTTTTTCCTTCTCATTGTATTTTATGACAAACTGATACGATAGCTGTTGTTAGCTCTTCTGGCGTTATTTTACTTTAGAGTGTTCATTTTGAAAGCAAGCATGTGATAGTAAGGATGTATTCTCATATAGTATGAAAATTAAAAACCCATTTAGGGGATGATGTTAACAGATAAGGTATTTAAAGAGGGGTAAAATGAAAAAAATTATTTTATTATGCACAGCTCTATTATTCGTAGTGGGGTGTGAAAAAACCTATAGCGTAGAAGATTTTAAGAAAGATACAAAATTAAGGGAAGAATGGGGAAAGAAGTGTTTTCTTTCAGGACAAACTGTTAAGGAATCTAAAAATTGTCAAAATGTCTTACAAGCAGATACTGAAATGTTTTTCTCGCCAAAGCTTGATTCTACAGACCGTGGTCACGCGTTTTAACGATCATGAATCTTAACAGTAAAGTATGATATAAAAATTCTAAAATAAAGAAATTACGGCTCAACGAATAGTTGCTTCTTTAATTTTTATAACGGAAATTTTTGTCATTTTTCATCTTTCAGGTGAGCTTCCAAAATTATATTTGCAATCCTATTGTTTGTTCCAACGTTGTTAGATTGAGGATTATGATCACGAGAAAACTGGATAGCATTGTCTTATAGAAACAGCCCTTAAGGAACCCAAGCCTATTTCATGGCGGTGTTTGTGAGTGGTATAATGGTAAAGCCTCATAATATAAAATCTATTGTGTTCCACTATCTTTACACTTTTAAAGTAAAAAGGGGCACCATCATTCACTTTGCCAGCGCCTAATGGTATAGCGCACGGCACTTGAGATGGTTCATAAGAGGGAGTATTCTTTTCTTAAATCATTTTTATCTACACATAGTCCAGCTTGTGGTATGCAAGCGAATGATTTTGATTGTTTCACTATGAACAAAGCTGAAAATAAGAGAAACTTACGAGACTGGATGTTTTGTTTAATATATAGAAAATTAATATTTTGGTTTCATTGGGCAATTAATTTTAAAAACTTTGCAATAGATTCTTTTTTGTCAATTTATGGAGAAAAGGCTAAGTTATGGAGAAAAGGCTAAGTTTTTGTATTTTGAGTGAAAGCTACTTCCATAAAACAGTTCATCAATTTGTCTATTTTGAGATTTCTGTGAATGTGCGGTGTCTTCTATGTGATTGATTGTTGTAAAATCTTTCGTAAAAGCCCCTCAATTTTCTAAAATGATGATTTTTATCAATTTATTTTTTTAAAGAGTTTTTATGTGTAAATGTATTTATAGCGGGAGCCAAGAGATGTTAGAATTTCATTGGGAAGGGTACCGGCATCTATAGATACTTTTTCAAGTGTTTGATGGGGTCCAATGAGTTCTACCCAGTCACCTGTTTGAGGTTTTTGATCAAGATCGGTCGTATTTACAATAATGGAATCCATAGAAACCCGCCCAACCATGGGAAGTTTGTGCCCGTTGAAATAAACTGTTCCTTTATTCGAAAGAGCACGGAGCCAGCCGTCTGCGTAGCCTACAGAAATGGTTGCAAGAGTGCTTGGTCTGCTGGTTATAAAGCTTTCTCCATAACCAACAGGTTTTCCTGCATCAACAACGCGGTTTTGAATGACTTGGGCTTCAAGTTTTAAAACAGGCTTCAGAGGTGATGGGTATTTCCCTCGCGGATCAACTCCGTAAAGTGCAATGCCTGGACGAACAAGATCAAAATAAAAATCTGATCCTAGAAAGATACCTCCAGAATTAGCAAAGGAAACTTTGCAAGCAGGCAATTGCGCAAGGATGGTTTTTAAAGTAGCCAATTGTGTATAATTGGATGAATGCGTTTTGTCTTCTCCATTCGCGAGGTGACTGAGAATATATTTTATTTCTGCTTTTTCGAAAATTGTAGGGTGTTTGATGAGTTTTTGTAATTCTTTTTGATCCAGTCCTAATCGGTTCATATGGGTATCGATTTGAACAATTGCTGGAAATTTTTTATCTTTTTTTTGACAAATTTTTTGCCAATTTTCAATGGCATTCCAAGAGTTTAGAACAGGAACAATACCAGATTGTGCGACAAACTCTTCTGCTAAGTGTGGAAGTCCATTCAGAAGGGCAATCGTGACATGTGATGGTAAAATGCTTTTTAATTGGAGTGCTTCTATGATTTGGGCAACAAAAAAAGTGCGACAACCAGCTTGATAAAGGGCAGGAGCAATTTTGTGAGCTCCTAATCCATAGGCGTTTGCCTTTACAACTGCTGAACATTGTGTTGGAGCTACACGTTTGGCTAAAGTGATATAATTGGCAACAATGGCACTGACATCGACGGTTGCTACAGCTGCATAGAGTGATGTATCTATTTCATCATTAACGGATTTTTTCATTTTAAAAGCTTATCTGTGTTCGTGAAATACGGAGTTTTTTGGTTATTTCATTGAGATTTTTTACGATATAGGGAAAGGCACTATTTGCTATGGTCAAAATCATAAGGAGCCTATACTGAATTATGCACCATTAAAGTCGTTTTTTGATGTAAAATGGTACTCTGGATATAAGAGATATTTTAGTTTTATTTGTGTTATTAGCAACACGGTATCTTCTAATAATTTGTAAAACATAGACTTTTGTTTTTTACTTATTTTCCCTAGTTGAGGCATATAAAAAATAAAACATAGTTTATTGTATTGTATCATTTTGAAGAGTGCAAGATTAGGCTGTTGTTGCTGTGGCGATTGTTTTGATTAAATATTGCATTGGCTGCTTATTTCAGAGAAGGTGAAATGATTTAATTACCCACTCTAAATCAATGCATTACAAGTTTTTTTATCATGAGGGGGAAGATCACTCATCTGTGCAATTTGGGATGTCGTCTCATACACTTAAAGTTATTTTGTTAAATGGAAAACAGTGTATAAACACTTTCTGATACATTAAAAACTGTTGATTTAGAAAACCCGTTGATTTGGATATTATTTGTTTTCAAGCTAGATTAGCTATCCAATATTTACGTTCTGTCGTTTGATTGGTTTTAAGTGAAATCAATTTTATCGCTTATAGAGCGCGTTAGATTCATTTATTTATGGATATTTATGGAAAGAGCAGTGTAAAAAGGTCCGTAAGGAAAACAATAGATGTAATACCGGAAATCTTGTTGAAGATTCGTGCGGTTATCATTCAATCAACAAAAATTTTATCTCTCTTATTTGAAGGTTTTGGATCATAAGTTTTGTTAAGTGAGAAAGTGTTATAGCGTTACAATAGAAAAATATGCATTATGTGTTAAAGGGGAAAAGAGCTCCATGACTGTTTAATACTCAAAGTTTTTGTTTTTCTTTGAATGGAATTTGTATCCGCATTTTCCTCATTCGTTTAATAAAGTGTTAATCTTGAGATTTTTGTTTTAAGAAAATTGTTGGCAGATGGTTATGCAAGTACTATATCACGTCAAGGATTCGAAATTTAACGTTCAATAAAATATAGGGAAGAGTATGAATACGTCTGCTACCAATGTTCCGTCAAGCATCAGCAGCGTTGCAAATTTTCCGATTCCTGAGAATGTGTTCGCCCTTACTGTCCAAGAGGTTTGTCACTATACAGATCGGTTATTTAAATTCCGTTTGAATCGTCCGGACAGTTTTCGTTTTCGTTCGGGTGAGTTTGTTATGATCGGTTTGCCAAATGCAGAAAAGCCGGTTTATCGCGCTTATTCGATTGCAAGTCCTTTTTGGGATGAACAGCTTGAGTTTTTTTCGATAAAAGTTCCAGGGGGGCCTTTAACCGAGCATCTCCAAAAAATTAAAATTGGTGATACAGTTCTCATGCGTAAAAAATCTACAGGAACACTGGTTCTTGATGCTCTTATTCCTGGAAAACGTCTTTATCTTCTTTCAACTGGGACGGGGATTGCTCCTTTTGCAAGCCTTATTCGTGATCCTGAAACTTATGAAAAATTTTCAGAAGTTGTCCTTATTCAAACAACGCGCGAAAAGAATGAGTTAATTTATGCAAAAGATCTTGTTTCCTCTTTGCAACAAGATCCACTCATTGGAGAGTATGCACAACAGTTGAGATTTTATCCTATGACTACTCGTGAAGCTTCTGAGCATATGGGCCGTATTACGTCTGTTATGGAAAGTGGGGACTTTTTTGAAACAACTGGCCTTCCTAAAATTCATCCTGATGAAGATCGGGTGATGATTTGTGGTTCTATGGCAATGTTAAAAGATTGTGCAAGGATGTGTGAAAGTTTTGGTCTTGTTGAAGGGGCCAATAATGCTCCTGCTACTTATGTTGTAGAGCGCGCTTTTGTGGAGTAATGAGTGGGAAAGTTGATGCTTTATCTTCTTTCAACTGGGACGGTGGTTCCTTTTGCAAGCTTTATTCGTGATCTTGACATTTATGAACAATTTTCAGAAGTTGTGCTTATTTAAATAACGCGCGAAAAGAATGAGTTAATTTATGCAAAAGATCTTGTTTCCTCTTTGCAACAAGATCCTCTCATTGGGGCACATGCACAACAGTTGAAATTTTATCCTATGAACAGTCGTGAGCTTTCTGAGCCTATGGGGCGTATTACGATTGTTATGGAGAGCGGGTGCTTTTTTGAAACAAGCGGCTTTGAAACAATAGCACTCCCCAAATTTCATCTCGCTGAAGATCGGGTGATGATTTGTGGTTCTATGGCAATGTTAGAAGATTGTGCAAGGATGTGTGAAAGCTTTGATTTTGTTGAAGGGGCTGATGTTCTTGCACTTTACATTATATTGTAGAAAGAGCTTTTTTCGAGGGAGAGGGAAGTTGTGATGCAGTATATGCTAATGCAGTAATCGAATCCCAATCACTTATTGCAATGAGTTGTTGGGGCGCTATCCAAGAACCACCAACGCAGAAGACGTTAGGCAGTTGGAGCCATTGTGTTGCACTTTTTTGTGTAATACCGCCTGTTGGGCAAAACCGGATATCAGAGAAGGGAGATGCTAAAGCTTCGATGAAGGAAATACCTCCAGCGGCTTCAGCTGGGAAAAATTTAAGATATGAATAGCCTTTGTTTAATGCTTGCATGAGTTCACTTGGGGTCATTGCAGCGGGAAGAAGGGGAATTTCACTATTTTTTGCACAATTGATTAATTCATTGGATAATCCGGGGCTTACAATAAACTTGGCTCCAGCTTGTTCGGCTTTGTCGTAATGTGTTGTGTTGAGAATTGTTCCGGCTCCAACAATTGCTTCAGGGACTTCTTGTGTAATTTTCTGAATTGCTTTGAGGGCATTTGGTGTTCGCAAGGTGATCTCAATTGTTTTTAACCCGCCTTTGACAAGAGCGCGAGCTAAGGGTACAGCACTTTGTAGATTGTTAATGAGCAAAACAGGTATAACAGTTTGTCCTTGGAAATATAATAAAAGCTTTTCTCTTTTTTGGCACATGATATTTTTTCTTCTTGAAGATGATATTATTGTTATCGTTTGATTAAGCACAATATGTTAAAGAGTACATGAATAAATCTTGAAATTGAATGAAACGCGCGTTATGGCAAAACACATGGAAAAGAATTTTAAAGTTGCTGCACTTTATTGCTTTGCAGATTTGAAGCATTATCATCAATTACAAAAACCTTTGCAGGATTTATGTCAAGCAAAGGATATCAAAGGCACTCTGCTTTTAGCACAAGAGGGCATTAATGGAACAGTTGCTGGTTCTTGTGCGGCAATTGAGGCATTGGTGGACTTTATTACGGCTGAGCCAGCGTTTCAAATGCCAGAGATTAAATATTCATGGGCATCAAAAATGCCTTTTCATCGCATGAAAGTGCGGTTGAAAAAAGAGATTGTGACAATGGGGGTTGAAGGGGTTGATCCGCTAAAAGTTGTTGGTACTTATGTGGATCCTGAAGATTGGAATGCTCTTATTCAAGATGAAGAGACAATTTTGATCGATACACGTAATGATTATG
Source organism: Bartonella sp. AS69XJJH (assembly GCF_042195585.1). Classification (NCBI taxonomy): domain Bacteria; kingdom Pseudomonadati; phylum Pseudomonadota; class Alphaproteobacteria; order Hyphomicrobiales; family Bartonellaceae; genus Bartonella; species Bartonella sp. AS69XJJH. The sequence continues at coordinate 48,353 of NZ_JBHIOO010000012.1, forward strand.
AATATGCGATTGGAAGTTTTCAAGGAGCCATTGATCCGCAGATTAAAACATTTCGCGAATTTCCTGAATGGGTGCTCAAGAACGAAGCTGATTTAAAGAAGAAAAAGAAAATTGCTATGTTTTGTACAGGCGGTATTCGGTGTGAAAAATCAACAGCTTATGTTCGTGAGCTTGGTTATGAGCAAGTATACCATCTAAAAGGAGGTATTCTAAAATATTTAGAAAAAATTCCAAAAGAGGAAAGTCTATGGTGGGGTGAGTGTTTTGTTTTTGATGAACGTGTTTCTGTTCAACATGGTCTTGAAGAATGTGGACGCGAATTATGTCGCGCGTGTCGTTCCCCTATCAATGCTGAAAGCAAATTATCGCCTCATTATGAGGAAGGTGTTTCCTGTGATGCTTGTTATAACACGCGTAGTGAAGCCGATAGAGAGCGTTTTCGTGAGCGCCATAGGCAGTTTCAATTGTTGAAGTTGCGTGCAATTGATGCTCATCAAGGGACATAAGGATATCGCAGTGTAGGGCTTTAAATTGTGACCTTTTTCTCTTAAATTTAAGAGAGAAGCGTTTTTTAATATTGGTAAAAAATATTTTATAAGACCGGATATTATTCGGTCTTTTTGTTTATGTTAAATTATTTGATTTATAAATGATCATTATAGATTGTTCACTCTCCTGACATTTTATAGGATTGAGTTTTCAAATACTTTTCATTTTAAAATAGAAGAGCCGTTTACCAACAGTGCAGGGAAGGGAGATTTATAGCTTAAGAGAAATGCGTATGAATAAGATATGATTAATAAGAGGCGATGAAAACGCAGATGCTAGGTGGGAAAAACAAAATGATAGTAAGAGGTTATGATTTCAGAATTTAATATAATACATTAATTTATAATGGTAATTTATTTTGATTTGAATAAATAGAGTTAAATATTGTGAACTTTATTGCTTTCAGATTAGATGAGAACAAATCGCGTAAAACTCATTCACTTGTACGTTGCAAATGGGAGCAACGTGTGGACAAAAATCATTTTAGATAAGGTGTTATGAAACATTTCAATGTAGGAGTTTGCAATATTGGGAGTTGGCAGATAGAATGGGGATACAGGTTTGTACTTCCATAAGTATAAAGAGGGTGAGATGTAGTTAATCTATACTACACAAGCTGTATTCTACGGAGAATTTTTCATGATATCTCGCTTAAGTGATGCTGTAAAATGGATGTGGAAGCAGGGATGTTTTTTTAGGATTTAAATAAGAAAGATAATGGTATTTGTTGGAGAAGGACATCATTATCTTTAAAGATGATGGTGCTTCAGTTGTGTTACTATCCCCAGTTTTCAATGTTGGTTATCTTTGCATTTGAAAGGATATATAAGAGGTATTCCTTTTTTCAATTGTTTTTTATTTGTGATGCACAAAAGAATGATTTTAATTGATCCATTGTAAGAGGGTTGAAATAAGAGGATTTTATGATGGGATTTTTGTTTAAGGGTACAATAATAAATTATCATTATAAATTAATGCGTTGAGTAATTTATTTTGCGTTATTTTCTGCTGCGGATATTAGGAGATAGAATAGGGCAAAGAAACGAGGGGCTTTAAAAGCAAGACAGTGATTTATGTTGCACGGATGATGTAAGGGGTGTGATCTCATGAAAGCGGATGGATGGCTTTGTCTGGTGGAGGAGAGTGTTGTTTTTTCGCATCATTTTATCTTTAAGAATTAAAAAATGTTTAAAATTAAAAAAATGATTGAAATGAGCAAGAATTCGTTTTATAGGACTCCTTGCCCAAAGTCGCACGTGCCTGTGGGTGTCCGCTGGTTCTCAAATGGTGAGATTAACCGGTACGGTACCTGGAACTAACCGCTCCAGTCATTCTTACAGCCAATTGCAAGAATGAGGACATCTTGAAGCAACGACGGTGCGGGCCTTTCTGGTGTCTTCCAGTTTTAAATGCTGGGATAACTATAGAGGCACACCTCATTGCCTTCAGTGCGGAAGTGGTTTTCTCAACTCCAATCAAAAAGGCAGATAAAATAGAATAACGCGGCTTCGCGCTGTTCTTTCGCTGCATGCAATGCTAATTTCTGGTTTTTTGTAATCAGAATGGGGATGGTTGTTGTGTGTTTTTTGTCCTTTAGCTTTTGGCAGCTTTGGCTGTCCAAGCATAGAGTGGGGGAACTTTCCCTCAAGGAGAATTGCAGATGGCAACGCAACGTATTCGCGATTTTCTTGCAACACATCGTTCTGAAGGTCCATGCTTAATTGTTGACCTTGATGTTGTTCGTGACAACTATTTAAATTTTGAAAAAGCTCTGCCGCAGTCTCGTATTTTTTACGCAATAAAGGCCAATCCAGCTCCTGAAATCTTGCGTTTGCTGAGTTCTTTAGGATCTTCTTTTGATGCGGCTTCTGTTGCAGAAATTGAAATGGCTTTAAAAGCAGGAGCAACGTCAGAGCGTATTTCTTTTGGGAATACGATTAAAAAAGAGCGTGATATTGCACGAGCATATGCATTGGGAGTTTCACTTTATGCCGTTGATTGTGTTGAAGAAGTGGAAAAAATTGCGCGTGTTGCTCCAGGAGCACGTGTTTTTTGCCGTGTTCTGACCGATGGCAAAGGTGCAGAGTGGCCATTGTCACGCAAATTCGGTTGTGTTCCAGCTATGGCGGTTGATGTTCTAAGACGCGCACACCAATTGGGTTTGCAAGCCTATGGTGTTTCTTTTCATGTTGGGTCTCAGCAAGTTGATCTGAGTGCGTGGGATCGTGCTTTATCGGATGCTGCTACAGTTTTTAAGCGTCTGGAACAAGAGGGCATTTCACTAAGGTTGGTGAATATGGGGGGCGGTTTTCCAACGCGTTATTTGAAAGATGTCCCTACAGAACAAGCTTATGGTACAGCAGTTTTTGATTCATTGAAAAAGCATTTTGGTAATCGTATCCCTGAGACGATTATTGAGCCTGGGCGTGCGATGGTTGGCAATGCTGGTGTCATTCGTACAGAAGTTGTTCTAATATCCAAAAAAGCTGATAATGATAATGTACGATGGGTTTATCTTGATATTGGGAAATTTAATGGTCTTGCTGAGACTATGGATGAAGCCATTCGTTATCCTATTGAGACACCTCATGATGATAAGGTTATGGAGCCTTGTATTTTGGCTGGGCCAACATGCGATTCCGCAGATGTTCTTTATGAAAAAACACCTTATCCGCTTCCTCTATCCCTAACGATAGGAGATGAAATATTGATTCATGGAACGGGTGCTTACACAACAACTTATGCATCGGTTGCTTTTAATGGTTTTGAGCCTTTACGATCATATGTGATCTGACATTTCCTTTTAACTATAGATTTTTTGCTATGCTCGTCATGGCGCTATAAGAGGGCGGTTATAGAGATGAACATGATGAATTTTCAAACAAAAGATGGGGCGTGTTTTACACTTTCTTTGGAGCAAGAAGCCGATAAGCCTTATCGAGAAATTTTGCTTGATTCAACGATGGGGTATGGACGTAAACGTAAATCATCAGAGGCTTTACGTCGTGGTCGTTTGGCTGCTCAAGGGCTTTCTTTTGTGGTTAAAAATGCGCTTGGAGAGCTTGTGGGAAGTGTCCGTCTTTGGCATGTTTCTTTTTCTAAAGGAAAAAATAAAACACAACATGCTTTACTTTTAGGCCCCTTGGCTGTTGCATCTGAATGTTCTGGTATGGGAATAGGATCAATTTTAGTCCGCCATGTAATTGAAACAGCAAAAAACTTGGGATATGGCGCCATTTTTCTGGTAGGGGATTTTGAATTTTATCAACGTTTTGGCTTTTCAAATAGTTTAACAGAAAATTTGGCAATGCCTGGTCCTTATGAAAAACATCGCTTCCAAGCATTGGAACTGATACCACATTATCTTTCTGGGTGTTATGGCACTTTGGTTCCTAGTGGGGAACGAGAAGTTTCAAATCGTTTTCAGCATCATAAAGTGGCTTGAAGATAAGTGTTTATTTCGCTTTTCAACAGCTGGAATTGAGGAGAACATACTGTTTTGACGAGTGCCAAAGTATTTAGCGGTACAAAGTTTTTGGGGAGTTGTATTGCGATTTTATTATATAGCTTTTTCTTTATGTGGCTGGTTTCTTATTTTTGATAACTTCAGTTAAGTGAGTAGGAATATATTTAAAGCTCATTTTTTGAAATAGCGTCCCATTTTATAATACTGAAGGAACCGGATTTTTGAGTGGTATTGTATTCTTTTAAAGCCGGTATCATCATACAGTTTTCTAGTTTTCAATATCGTTGGTAGATCTTGCATCGAAACGATTGGATATTTTACTTTTTTCTTAAACAGTCTTTATCTCCTTGCTTTTTGTGTGCAAGAGAATGGTTTTGATTGATTCAATAGGCAGCAATAGAATCAAAATTGTAAGTATCAGCTTTTTTAAAAGAGTGTAAAAAATAAAATTACATGTTCAAAAGCAGCTTTTTTTAAAAATATATCATTACTTTTTTACGATAAAGGTAAATCCTTTTGCAATTGGCATAAGAGTATCAAATACCAAATGATTTTCTCATGTAATCATTTAGAATCAAAAAAAACGTTATCCTACACATTATAAGGGAAATAGGTGCGTGAATAAAAATCACAAGAATCATAAATCTTTATGAATATTCTTGTAAGAATCAAAGAGCGAAGGGCAAAGAATCTTACAGAATAGTTTTTATGAGGGAGGCAGCGTAAAAAGGGGGTAGATAGATGAGAGATTTAATGACAGGCGCAAATATTCTTTTAATGTTTTGTGCCCTATGGTGATAAATCAAAAATCTTATAGAAATAGCTGCTTTATCTTTATGGTGTGGAGCACTTTAGATAAGCTCTTTGTTTATTATCATCTAAAATAATTTTTGTATGCGAGAAGTTATTTTTAAATGTGTAAAGAGCTCGCATTGAAAAGAATTTTTATCAGAAGAATCATTTAGAATCACATGTTGATTTATACTGTCTCTTGAGAAGAGATAAAGTGCATAGGAAGCGAGGAAAGTGATAAGGATAAAAACTATTTCTCAATTTTAATTAAGCTTAGTGGCTTGGTGGTGAATCCATGAGAGGTGGTATTTTTTTGAGAAACATAGTCATAAATGCCAAAACACCAAAGATAATGGTTATGATAAAGAAAATATCACTAAAAGCCATAATCATTGCTTGTATGCGTACCATACCAAACAATTGAGAAAGAGCCAGAGTATAGGAATCAAAGGTTTCTGTTTTGAAAAGTAAAGTAAGCTTTGAAAGCATTTCAGTTGCTTGTCTGTTTGCGTGGTTAATCGTTTCAGCTATTCGTTCGTAATGGAAGTCTGTGCGTTTTGTCATGAGAGTGCTGATAATGGCAAGCCCTACAGCTCCCCCTAGATTCCGAGTGAGATTAAAGAGTCCAGAAGCATTTTGCATTCGTTCTGGTGGGAGTGTTCCCAAGGCAATATTATTAATAGGAACCATACATAACATTACAGAAGCACCACGGAAAACTTGCGGCCAAAAAAGCTGCCAAAAATCCCACTTATCTGTGATAGAGCTCGCCATCCAAGTGCCTATTGCAAAACCAAAAAGTCCTATTGCCATCATTAAACGTGCATCCATTCGTGCTGAAAGAAATCCTGCAAGGGGAGCCGTTAATAACATGACGAATCCTGAAAGAAACAATGTTTCTCCAATCATAAGGGCATCATAATGGCGGATTTGGCTTAAATAGACAGGATAAAGGTACGTGAGTCCGTAAAGACCTATTCCCAATGAAAAGGAAAAAACGGATGCAGCTGAAAAATTAAAATTAGAAAAAGTAGAGAGATCTACAATGGGTTCTTTTGCTGTAAAAGCACGCCAGAAGAATAAGATTGCAGCGAGAATCATGATAATGAACAAATCCCGAACCAGCCTATTACTCAGCCAATCATGACGCGCTCCTTCTTCTAGAACATACTCTAAAGTTCCCAAGAAAGTAGCCATAGAAATGAATCCTAACCAATCAAATTTCTTCATTAAAGAGGGATTAGCTTTATCAAAATCAATTAATTTCCAAGCGAGAATTGAGATGATGATTCCGCAGGGTACATTGATGAGAAAGAGCCAATGCCATGATGAAAGATGACAAATATAACCTCCCACGGTTGGACCAATGGTGGGGGCTAATGTTGCGACTAGTCCGACGATAGGGGTAACAATGGGACGTTTGGAAGGAGGAAAAAGGACATAGGAGGCAACAAAAACACTAGGGATAATGCCACCACCAATAAAACCTTGCAATGCACGGTAGATAATCATCTCTCCAATAGATGTTGCTGTTGCACAAAGAATAGAAGTAATCGTAAAACCGATCGCTGATAAGGTAAAGAAAACACGTGTTGAAAGTAATCGTCCTAAAAATCCAGAAAGCGGCAACATGATAACTTCAGCGATGAGATAGGAAGTTTGAACCCATGAAATTTCTTCAGAGCTTGCTGTAAGCCCCGCTTGAATTTCAGCTAAAGAAGAAGAAACGATTTGGATATCCAAGATTGCCATGAACATGCCAAAGGACATAGCAATAAAAACCACAATTTTGTGCATTCCTATGCGTTCTTGAGAGTGAGTGGACTCTGGTATGGAAGATGTCATAGTAAGATCTTCTACTTTTTTGTTATAAGAGACTTTTATCTTGTGGCTTTGTACGTGTATCAACTTTCACTGAAACACTCATTCCCGCTCGGATATGTCCGGTTTTTAAGACTTCCTCTGGAATAGAAATACGTACGGGAATGCGTTGGACAATTTTTGTAAAGTTACCAGTAGCATTTTGTGGAGGCAAAAGAGAAAAAACAGCGCCTGTTGCGGGCGAAATAGAAAGCACTGTTCCTGTAAAAACCTCATTTTTGAAGGCATCAACAGAAATATAAGCTTTTTGTCCGGCATGAATGTCTTGTAATTGTGTTTCTTTATAGTTTGCTTCAATATAAAGTGCATGTATGGGAACTAACGCTGCAAGATGTTGGCCATTTACAACAAAATCCCCCATTTTTGCTGTTAAATTCCCTATAATTCCATCAAATGGCGCTCGTATAATGGTCGAATCAAGGTCACGTTGTGCTTTTTCACGCGTGAGTTCTAAACTCTTTGTTTGGCTTTCTATTTCACTTCGTTGTGCTTCTAGTACCCGGATATTTGCACGTGCTGCAGCGATTTGTGCATCTGCTCTGTTAATATTCGCAATGGCTTGTTCATAAGCTGATTTGGCATCATCAACCTCGGATTGAGGAGCATAACGATTGGCTTTCAGTTCTGTTACACGTTTTAAGGTGAGTTGTGCATTGGTTGCTATGGCTGAAGCGGCTGCTTTTTGCGCTTTTGCATCATCTAAAGCACTATGAGCGGCTGTGATTTGTGCATCAATGCGTAGAAGTGTTTTTTTCTGTGTGTTAAGATGCGCTTCTGTTTGATCTAAGGCTATTTGATAATCACCATTGTCTAGGTAAAATAAAACATCGTCCTTTTTTACAACTTGATTGGCTTTAATGGCAATTTTTTCAATATATCCATTTAATTTAGTCGCAATAGCGGCGATATCTCCTTGCACGTAGGCATCTTCAGTGGAGAGTATATAACGCCATTGCGTTATATACTTATAGCTAAACCAAAGCACAAAAAGTGCAAAGACAATAAGAAGAGCCTTGATTACTTTCTTTCGTTGCGTTTTATTGAAATTTTTGGTTGAAAAAATTGCCTCAGCTATGGACATGATTTTATACTTTCAATATTTATATTCCAATGAGTATAATAGACCCGATCAGTAAGATCGGGTGATATACATGCAAGGACGATAAGAGCTTTTCAAACAATAAGATAATTTCGAAACATAATGCTAAATATATAAACTTGCAAGTTAGAGGTTATTTTATTGCGCATTTTTTGCAAAGACCCCGTACTTCTAGGGTGCTTTTGTGGGCTTGGAAGTCAACAGCTTGAACCATCTGTTTTAAACTTGATACAATCGTCTGATTTTGTATTTCGTTGACTGTGCCACAGTTTTCGCAAATGATAAACGTTGTAAGTTCATGTTGACAGTTTTCAGGGTGTAAACAGACCATAAATGCATTTACACTTTCAAGACGATGAATACACTTTAACTGTACGAGTTTTTCTAACGCACGATAAACCTGGAGAGGTGCACGAAAACCTTCTTCGCGTAAGTGATTGAGAATCGCATAAGCACTTAAAGGCCCTTTTGCATTTTTTAAAGTGTTTAAAACCAATGTTTGGTTACGCGTCAGTTTAGATGACATTGACATCTTCCTTTTGCTCTCATGGAAAAGCATAAAACGTGTAAGATGTTTATGCAATGGTGATTATAGAATATGTACTCTATCTTTCTTAGCCTTTTACATGACATCATTGCGATATGTAAGAAAAGTTGCAATCGTTGTAAGGGCAGGGGTATTATAATCTGAAAGCCGCGGTTATCTAGCAAGGAATTTTTATAGGCTTTTTATTTTGACAGTAACGTCTTGAAATAGGAATTTTTGTTACAATATTTGATTAGTGTTTTTT
>NZ_JBHIOO010000013.1:0-53367 GCF_042195585.1 Bartonella sp. AS69XJJH
TCAAATTGCGACTTTTAGAGGAAGAAAAAAAGATTCATGGAAGAGGTTTTAAATGATCTTTGAAAGACCTTTGAAGACCCTTTGAGAACCTCTTTAAAACTCTTTGAAAAAAATAAATTGCTACAAAACCTAGTGGCAAAATATACAAAACCCGCTGGCAAGCTACACAGGCAAGCTACAAACAGCTACTCTGGCTGGGGAACTTGGATTCGAACCAAGATTGACGGAGTCAGAGTCCGCTGTTCTACCATTAAACTATTCCCCAATAAGCCGATTTTACCATCTCTAGCAGATTCTATAGTGCATGCAAGCGCAAAAAATCTTTAGATTATCGATAATAGAGAGCGATAGGGATGTCATTATAATCTCAGTAGTGGCGGTCTCAATATTTTAGCATATAGCAATAAGAGAATAAAAACATATAAATAGAGCACACCGTGAACGGAAGCATTACAAACTCTTGTTGAAATATTCTCTAATAGGTATATGCCTGTCAAGCAACAGCTACTAAATCATGGAGAATTTATGAGTAATATCCCTACTTATCCTGTTACCCAAAACCTACAGTTGGTATATGTCTCAAACGTAGAATATTCTATCGCTTTTTACAAATTTATCTTCAAGAAAGAACCTGTATTCATCTCGCCACGCTATGTTGCGTTTGCTTCTTCGGGTGACGCACTCTTTGCTCTCTGGTCTGGGGGCGATGCGCCTTGAGGAAAATGTACCTCGTTTTTCAGAAATCGGCATTAGTTGCCTAAGGGAGAGGACGTAGATAAGCTCTATGCGGAATGGAAAGAGCAAACCACTGTTGAGATAAATGTCTTGAAGAAACCCTATACTGATGTATTTGGACGTACCTTCCTCATCAAAGATCCAGACGGACATATTATTCGTGTTTGTCCACTAGATTAAAAAGCTTGAGATCCGATCTTTAATCGTCTGAATTATAATACCTGAATTATAATAATTGTTTGTTTCCAAAACCTATAAGCTATGCACGCTAGAGGCTTGCTTTCGACGTGTGGCTTATTCGTTCGGTGCTGTTCCATTTATATTCAGCCCCACAACCTGCCTGTTCCCACAGGCAGTCTAATTGGCTTGGGGATCAGTCGGCGTTATTGCATGGCCAGTGATCAGTACTTGTAAAATCATATAAGCTATTCTCCATCGCACTTATACTGAGCCTTTTGTTGTAATGGGAGGAATATTCTTTACAAGGAAATTGATATCGTTTGAAGCTAAAAAGACATTGTTCATAAAAACTAATAAAGTCAATACATTAAGTGAAATTATTTTATATGAATCCACTTAAGAATCCATACTTTTATGCATGTTTGAATTGATCATTTTTTATATAAGATTGCCATGGATGTATAGACCATAAAAAGCTAATCATGATGTAAATATTATAACGCATATGTGCATTCAAATGAAATGAAAAGCGGTTATCATTCATAACAGGTCATAAATTTTATGATACGTTTTTATCACAGCACAAATCACATTGTTTAAAATTTCAGTCGTTTGGAATTATCGATAATATAAATTGCATACGTTTAAGAATGGGATGTGTTTTGCTCTTTATTTAAGCAAAACCTTAAAAGGAATAATCGTTTAAGACTATCATAAGCTTATAGATTGAGTTCATAAAGATTGCATAAAAAGATTTAAAGACAAGATCGTTTTTAAAAATGCTTACTAAAAAGTTAGTAAATGATAGGCAGGCATTATATAGATACTATCATCACAATACAGAATGAAAATCACAATGTTATGTCTTATGAAATTGAAAGCCTTTTAATGATATAACGCAAGCAAGCGAGCAAAAAACGTTTTAAAAGTTACAGTTTAAAAATACGAAACCAAATGAGCTCCTCCCAAATTTTGGGGGCACCTATTGAAAAAAAAATGAGGCAGCAAAATTCAAAACCATTGTAACATCTAAGGCATGGTATTTTACTCAATTTTGAGTCAAAAGCTATAATGTTTAAAGATGGCTCTACTCTAAAGATAATGCCTCCAAAATTGGATTGGTTGATTTTGCCAACTCAAATTTGAGCTGGTTAATTTGCAAAGAAGTTACATTTGAGTGCAAAATGAAAAGATACTTATGAAAGCCTTATTGAGAAGACATTCATTTAAGATGCATTTTCTTTTGATAAGTTTTCATATTTCTAATAGAGCACTTGCAATATAATACGTTTTGTATATATGCATTCATTACTCCATTGTGGATGATTCATTTGAATCTTATAATCAATATCTGAAAGCCGCATCATGTTACTTGGTTCGGCTTTCTTTTATAAATTCTCTCTTTAGATAGGTTTATAGCTATTAGATAAGGCGTCCCCATGCCTGTCGTTTATTTGTTTATATCTATAATCTTGATAATGTTATCGTTGTCATAAACCTTACATTTTGGGGGAATAACACTTACTTTAACTGTTTAATTTTGCATTGCCGTAGGCTTTATCCCAGATCTTGGCATGATATGAAACCTTGGCATTGCTATAAACAGAGCCAGATGTACGTGTATTACTATGGAAAGGATTTATTTACGAGAGGATTACCAGACGATGTTTGCTCTGCTTGCGCAATTAAAGGGAAGTTTCTTCTCTCTCAATGATGTGCCTCAAATCCGAAAAATCTTTAGCCAATTTAAGATAAAAGGGGTTGGCACATATCTTATACATGTGGTTCAAGGAAACTACTCCGGCTCAAGAGCTTATCATCTCAAATTGCAATTTTTAAAGGAAGAGAAAAATATGCACTAAAGGGGTTTTAAATAACCATTGAAAGGTTTTTGAATATCCTTTGAAAAAAATAAACTGATGTAAAACCTGCTTTCAAATTATACAAAACCCGATGGCAAGCTAAAATCATTAAATACTGGCTGGGGAACTTGGATTCGAACCAAGATTGACGAAGTCAAAGTCCGCTGTTCTACCATTAAACTATTCCCCAATAAGCCCATTTTACTATCCCTAGCAGATTCTATAGTGCATGCAAGCGCAAAAAATCTTTATGGTTATCGATAATAAAGAGCGATAGGGATGTCATTGATTGTTTTGATTTGAATATCGACATCATAAATGTCTTTAAGAATTTCTGGTTGCATAATTTCTTTGGGAGTTCCACAATAGGCTGCTTTCCCATTTTTCAGTGCAACAATCATATCTGAATAAGATGATGCAAAATTAACATCGTGCATAACAATAAGAATGGTTTTTTTCAGTTCATCAGCTGTGCGGCGTAACTGCTTCATCATAGAAACGGCGTGTTTCATATCCAGATTGTTTAATGGTTCATCTAAGAGAAGATAATCAGTGTCTTGGCAGATAACCATGGCTATAAAAGCACGTTGACGCTGACCGCCAGAAAGCTCATCTAAAAAACGGTCTTTTAAATCTTGTAAGCCCAGATAGCGTAGCGCACTGTCGATAAATTGTTTATCTTCATGTGTATACCAGCCTTTTGAATAAGGATAGCGTCCGAAACTTACTAAATCGTATACGGTTAAACGGAAGGATAAAGGATTATCTTGACGCAGAATTGAGAGCTTTTGAGCCAAAATATCGTGGGGCATTTTATCAATATCAAAGCCGTCGATATGAATTGTACCATTATGGTGTGGCAAAAGACGTCTTATCAGCATTAAAAGAGTTGATTTTCCCGAACCATTCGGCCCAATGAGAGAAATAATCCCTCCCTTGGGAAGATGAAGGCATAAATTATCGATAATCAATCGTGCTCCGTAAGCTTTGGAAAGATGATTGATCTCAATCATTTTAGTTTTCCCTTCATCAGCAACATTAAGAAAACAATTCCCCCACAAAACTCAATGATAAAACTTAAACGTCCTGCCATATGAAAAATTTGTTCTAAAATAAATTGCCCCCCCACCAAACAAATAATAGCCAATAATATTGCAATTGGAAGAACAACACTGTGTTTTGCTTGAGGAGAAAGTTCATAGGAAAGGTTGGCAACCAACAGTCCAAAAAAGGTGACGGGCCCTACTAATGCGGTGGAAATGGAAACGAGAATGGAAACAAAAATAAGGACAGCTGTCGCACTTTTGTGGTAATTAACGCCAAGATTGAGGGCATTTTCACGTCCCAAAGCCAAAATGTCAAGAAGATGACGGGACTGCCATCCAATCAGACTCACAATGAAGACAATGATTGTGGCAAAGCTTATTAATGGTGTATTGAATTTATTAAAATTTGCAAACATAATATCCGTTAAATTCATCATTTGGTCTGGATTTAGTTGCAATTGCATAAACATCCGTAAACTGAAAAAAAAGCCGCCTAAAACAACACCAATTAAAAGCGTTAGGTGAAGTCCTTTTAGGCTTCCTGAAAAGAGCCAGCGAAAAAGGCTTATTGAAAAAAGAATAAGAATGAGGGCTTCAAGAACGAGCTGTCCTTCTTCATTCAAAAAGGGCAAAGAAAGAGAGCCTACAAAATACATTAGGACAGTCTTTATTAAAATATAAAGCTGATCAAATCCCATAATTGAAGGGGTAAGAAGACGGTTACTAACGATTGTTTGAAATAAAACCGTAGAAACGCTTATTGCATAGGCAATAAGAAGCAGAGAGGAAAGTTTTGTAAGACGAAATGTCCATGTATACACATTGATATTCCACGTCATGTAAAGACTAATGACAGTACATGCTATGATGATAAGTGTTGTTAGTACACATATTGTTTTTCTTCTTCTATCCAAGACGCTTTCTCCAGCGTAAAAGCAGTATCATAAAAACAAAACTACCGATTACACCCATCATAGTGCTGATGGGAATTTCAAGAGAAGGATGAATTATTCGTCCTACAAGATCACAAATCAAGACCAATCCTGCACCGCTGATGGCCACCCAAGGAGCAGTACGGCGCATATTATCGCCCATGAAATTTGACACAAGGTTGGGAATAATGAGTCCAACAAAAGGAATACGGCCAATTGTACAGACAACAACAGCAGTGATTGAAGCGACAATAAAAAGACCAAAAAACATGACAACACGATAATTCAATCCAAGGTTATTGGTTAAATCTTCTCCCAAACTTGCAACCGTAAAGCGATCAGCAGTACAATAGGCCAGAATACAAAGGGGAAGAGATAGCCATAAGAGCTCATATTTTCCTTCAAGAACCATCGCAAAACTGCCAAATAAGTAAGCTTGAAGAGAAGGGAGTAACATTTCATAATCTGCAATGGCATTGGTTAAAGAGCCAATAATATAGCTTAGCATAATCCCTGTAAGGGGTACAATGAGAGCAGATTTTAGAGGAATGCGTCGCAATAAAAACATAAAAAGTAAAGTGCCTGCCATGGCAAAAATTGTTGCAACGACCATTTTTCCTAAAACAGGAATATCGGGCAAAAAAATCATAATAAAAAGAATGCCAAGGGAAGCAGATTCAACGGTTCCGGCAGTTGATGGCTCGACAAAGCGATTGCGTGTCAATAGTTGCATAATCATGCCTGAAAGTGCAAGTGCTGCACCTACTAAAAGGATTGCAATGGTACGAGGAAGACGTGTTTGCCAAAAAATAAGCCACGCATGAGGATCGGCTGCGAATAGGTCAGAAGGTGTGACATCAGAATAACCAACAAAAATGCTGAGGATAGACAGGAAAATTAGAAGTGTTATGGTTATCCAGTAATTCTTCACGTTAAATCATTTTCTAACAAAACCTACAAAAAGCAAAGACTGCTTAATAAACAACCTCTGCTTTTAAATTTTATTTATATATCAAGCAAGCTCTTTTGTACGCTTATTTGCTCTTTGTAAAGGCTTCATTGATCTGCTTAGCGGTTTCAATGAGTGCCGTTAAACCACCATTTGCACGATACCAGCTCCAAGAGTCCAAATAAATAATTTGGTTTTGTTTGCTCGCTGTTGTGCGGTGAACAAGCTCATTGTTGAGCAATTGTGCTGCGGATTGTCCTTCTCGTCCAATGGCTGCATCACGATCAATCACCAACAACCAATCAGGATTGGTTTCAAGAATGAATTCAGGAGAAATGAGTTGTCCATGTTTTTGCACGGTAAGTTTATCGGTTGCGGGGGCAATTCCAAAAGCGGAGTGAAAAATATCGAAACGTGATTTTGGTCCGAAAGCACTGATTTTTCCACCAGAGGTCATGAGTATGAGGCCGGTGCCTTTTCCTTTAGTATTTTTACGGACTTCAGCAAAAGCTTCATCGATTTTTGCAATTTCCTTTTCTGCTTCTTGTGTTTTGCCAAAAATTTTTCCAAGGATAGACACATTTCGTTTAATATCTGCAAGAGAATTTTCGTTTTCTACGGTTAGATCAATTGTTGGGGCTATTTTGGATAAATCTTTATATTTTGCTTGAGTTCTGGAGGAAATAATAATCAAATCAGGTTGAAGAGTGGCAATTTTTTCATAATCTGGTTCAAAAACGGTTCCAATTCTTTCATATTTTGCATCATCAAACTGTTGCAGATAGGAAGGTTTTTTGCCTTCAGGAAGGCCGATAACCGCTTGGATACCAAGGCGATTCATATTATCTAGCGAGGCAAGATCAAACACAACAACCTTTTGCGGAGAAGCGGGAACAGAAGTTGTGCCTGAAACATGATTAATCGTTACATTTGTCTTAACACTGGTATTTGCAATACTCGTATGAGTCCACAAAACCGTTGCAAAGCTGATTGCAACCAATAAAACAGAAGTCATCCATTTCATATATTTTATCATCGTGATTTTATCCTTTTATCTGATATTACAAGGGTTTGTGCATTTAAAAACCTTAACTTAGGTATTTTTATGCACAAAATGAAGCGCAAATAAATAACACTATGTTGTAAAATTGACTAACGTATGTTACAAATTGTCCACTTACCTCATTTTCACTTAATTCTAGTGTTTTTGCAACATTATTTAGAAAGTTTGACATATGATCAATGTATTTAAAAAGCGTACAAGTCTGTACGCACTGACAACAAGTGCTCTCTTCTTTTTACAAGGTGTAGATTCTTCTATGGGGGCTAGTTGGTTTTCTCTACCACAACTATCATTTTCCTCTCTGCTACCAGGAGCTTTATCACAATCTCCTAAACCTGAAGTAGCAGAATTACCCGCACCTCCTTTACCACAAGTCGCTGGCCCAAACAACGGCAATGGCGGTGGTGTACCTGGTGCTGGTGGACTTGGCGGTGCTGGTGTCCCTGGCGGTGCTGGTGTCCCTGGCGTTGGCGGTGTTCCTGGTGGTTCTCCTGGTGCTGCCTCCGGTGATTCTGCGCAAGGGAGTGGTGATGTTAGACAAAGTGCTGGATCTGTTCAGGGGAGTGAGTCTTCAAACCCCTCTTCCGCGTGCGATGCTGGGAGTTATAAAAGCGTTGCTTCCATTTTCTGTGATGATTCTGGGAAGCATGTAATGAAGGGAACTATTATTCAGACGAAGAAGAGTGACCAAAATGCTGTGTATGCAACGACCAAGCCTTCATCGAAGCCTTCTAGCGGAGTACAGGGGAGTGTTGATGGGGGGGGTGATCAGAATTCTGGTTTGAGTGAAGTAATAGCTCGAGTTACAGGGACAACTATTGTGTTAAATAATGCGTCCATTACGGGGATGGCTCCTACATCTATTGCAGTGGTGCCTCCTATAAAAGATGTTTCAGGTGATGGGGCTAAAGGAACAGAAGGTGATCATACAGATGATGCTTCTAGTGTTGCGGCAGGGGTATTAGCAAGGTCTTTTTCAAAAGTTCAGTTAGAACGTTCGCATATTAAGAAGTTCGAAGTTGGGGTTAATGCTCAACAGTACAGTGGAATCTACATGAAAGGAGGGGGTGTCTATCACGCTGCTATAGGTGCTGCGGCGGATAAGGGGTCGTTTGTTATTTTGGATGGAGTGGTTTTTAATGCAGCTAGAACTGGTTTGCACAGTTCTGATGATTCTAGAATAATGATGAAATCTGGGGAGATTAACTTTGCGAAAGGCGGGGTGGGAGTCATATCCGAGCGTAAAGGAATTGTTAAACTAGATGGGGTTAGAATAAAAATTAAAGAAGAAAGTAGCGGGAAAGATATTCCTAGTGTTAAAAGTTTTGCATTCCTTTCTCATGGAGGGTTTATTTCTGTTCATAATGGAGATGTTACGGGGACTGATGCAGTTGCTTTGTTGGTAGCTAATGATATTACTGATACTGTTGAGCCTATTGGTATATCTGATGCTTTCAAGGGCTTTATGTCTCAGCGTTCTTTGGTTGTTGGTGAAGGACATGAGATCCAACCGCAGAATCCAGTCGATGACGTTCAGCACGTTATGGATAAAGCTTATACTGATATTCGTTCGACTATTACAGGTAATGTAAATCTCTCGCGCTATCTAAGTAATTCTGGGAAGCTTTCGGATACTTTGAAACTTAGAGCTGAGATCAGGGACTCAAACATTAAAATTGGTGGGAGAGATTCTTATGGAATATCTTTTGGTATAATGGGTGAACTGGACTCAAATGGTGAGAAATATGAAAAAAATGATAACAAGCTGATTATTTCTTTTGGGATACCTTATGATAAATTAAATAACAATGGTAAGAAACTTAGGAAAGTGAGTGCGGCTAATGACAAAGGGCTGGTTGTTTCTTTGACAAATACTTCTCTTTCGGTTCCAGAAGGTGTAGCTGTTCATGGTGATGATGTGGATGGTGTTCTCTTTTTAAAAGAGGGGACAGTTCTTTCGGGTGATACATTCTTGAAGGCCGAAACTACTTCTAATCTGGCGGTGTACGCTTTAAAATCTTCGATTGTGGGTGATTCTAAAATTGGTAAAGATGCTTATGCTAAACTTTATTTGTCTGATGAATCAGGATGGTATTTAGCAAAAAGTAATAATAGGAATCTGAGACAGGTAAATACGGGGGGGGAAGTAAATACGGGGTGGGTGGTAGATAAGGGTTGTATAGGTTCGTGTATTTCATTTGTAAGTCTTGCAAATAGTACGATTGCATTTTTACCTCCAAGAAATGAAAACGAAGGTTATCAAACGCTGCATATTGGAGAAGAGCAAGGTGTAGTTTACAGTGCTAGTGGAGATTCCAAGATTTATGTCAATGCGAGTTTTGTTTCTGGCGATTCTGATAACGTTAGACTTTTGTCTGATCAACTTTTGATTTATGGTAATGTTACTGGAAAAACTAAGGTTTATGTGAACGACTCGTCTGTCATCAACACTCTAAATGAGAAATTAAGAAATGGAGAAAGGGTTCAGCGTCAAAGTATACAAAATCAGGCTGACCGAGGGGAAAATAACAGTGTTCCTGAATCTATTCCAATTGTCCAGGTTTTTGGAGAAGCAAACAGTGATTCCTTTGAGCTTGCTACTACATATGTTACACTGCAGGGTTCGCCTTATCAGTACGTCCTTCGTGCTGATCCATTACAATATAGCCTTTCATCGGGGAAAACAGAAAAGCTGTGGAATTTCAACTTAGCAAGTAAATTGGAAGGTGGAGCTGACAGATCTGTTAATTCTCCGGTATCGAAGGTTCAACCTAATGCATCTGGTGTTCCCACACCTGAGTCTGGTACTCCCGCGCCTGATTCTGATCGCCCAGCATCTCAGGATGGTAATCCAGTACCTCAAGATGGTAGTCCCACATCTGATCGTGGTCGCTCTGCGTCTGAGCTTGGTACCCCTGTATCTGAACCTAGTGTCCCTACACCTCAGGCTGGTAGCCTCGCATCTCAGGTAAGTGATCCTTCATTATCTCAGACTGGTTCGCTTGAAAAAGATAGTGTAGATCTTTCTACTTTGGTTGTATCTAGGACACATGGACTTTCTGGACATACTCTATCTCTCTCGTCTGGAACTCCCACATCTGACGAAGAGAAATATGGAAATATGGTAGTGACAAAAGACGGTGTGGGTATTGTACTTTTGGGGCAGACGGATTACTCTTCTTATGAGCTAGGAACTGATATGCTAGAGTATAGTATAACAGATGAAAATGGTGACCCTATAACATTTGATAGTAGTTATGATAGCATTAGTGTTATAAAAAATGCATCTACTGTAGGTCCACTTAGTACGCCTGCGGGGACAGATGTAACGACTCCTTCTCAATCTAATGAAGGATCTGAAGATGTAAGAACCATTACACATGAGGGAACTGAAGTACCTGAAGAAAGTGCATCTGGTATCTCCACACCTGAGTTTGATGCTGGTAGCCTCGCACCTCAGGATGGTGACCCAGCGTCTCAGGGTGGCAGTTCCACATCTGAGTTTAGTAGTTTCACATATGAGGTTGATACCCCTACATCTGAGATTACTGCTCCCCCATCTGAGTTTGGTAGCCCCGCACCTGAGGTAGGTGGATCTTCTGGACACACGCTATCTCTCTCGTCTGAAACTATCACATCTAACGAAGGGGGGTATGGAGATCTAGTAACGACAGAAGACGGTGTAGATATTGTACTTTTGGGTCAGATGGATAATGATTCCTATGAGCTAGGACCTGATACGGTAGAGCATAATATAACAGGTGAAAATGGTGACTCTATAACATTTGATAGTAGTTCTGATAGCGTTAGTGTTATAGAAAATGCATCTACTGTAACTCCACTTAGTATACCTGCGACGACAGATGTAACTACTTCTTCTCAACCTAATGAAAGATCTGAAAATGTAAGGACTATTACGCATGAGGGAACTGGAGTATCTGAAGCAGGAGAAACTCCTTCTGTCTCTATCGTGTCTGGGAAAAAGGAATCTGTACTCGTGAAGCCTGTTCTAACTGCTTCTGTAGGCTCTAAACCGTCTGAAACTGTTACTGTTACAGAATCTAAAAAGACAGTATCTAAAGTTTCATTGCCTTCTGTTGTGAAGTCTACTGATTCCACGAAGTCTACGGCAGGTTCCAAGCAACCTATTTCTGTACAGACTGTGGCTTATAAGGAATCTAGGGTACCCGCTGTTGCAGATGTTAGCAGTGCAGATAAGAAAGTTACTCCTGTTGGGTGTAATGGTGTGGGGCAATCGCAAAGCTCTATTTTATGCAGTGATGGCAAATCATACACAGTCCAGCAGCTTACACTGAAAGCAAATAATTCGACACAACATTCTATGCATGTAAAAAGTGGTACGAATATTAAGCTAAACGCTGCTACCATTATTGGCCCGAATTCTGGTAATGGAAATGCTGTTGATCTTGCTAAAGTGAGTTCTGTGAGTGCTGTGCTTGCAGAAGAAAATGCAGAAGTCGTTTTAGAGAATAAATCAGTAATTCAATCTTCTGTGATTGGGCTTGAGGCGCAAAGTGGCGGGAAGGTTACGATGAATGATGGGACAGTCGATGCGCTTTATGTGGGTGCTTTGGCTGGTTCTGGATCATCTGTTAATTTAAAGGATACAAAAATTAACGTGACTGGGGATTCGGCGGTTGGTCTGGCAAGTACAGGCGGTAAGATAAGCATGGACTCTGGAGCTATTACTTTGGCAAAGGGAGTGGCTGTGAGGTCAGAATCTGGGGGGAGTGTTGCATTAGACAAAGTTAACATTAATGCGAAAAAAACGACAGGGAAGTTAGATTCTACAGAGAATTTAGAGCATGCAGCTTTTCTGTTGAGTGATAATGCTTCTATTGATTTTAAGAATGGAAATGTTGTTACTGATTCTCGTGCTTTGTGGATTATGAACTCTGGTGATAATGTGGTTGAGACCGGTTCTTCTAGAAGAAGGAGATCTTCTGAGGTTCGTCCTGCTATGAATCACGCAAATATCGAATCTTCTACTGTTAAAGTAGAAGGTGATGAAACCTATGGTATATATTTTGATGGAGTAACACAGGAAGAAGAGAGTCAACAAAATCGGAGCAAGAATTTAGCAACTGAGAAAGCAATTGTTGCTAAGCGGAGCGCTGTATCTAAACAGGAGAGAACACCTATAGGCATAACAGGAACAGTTTCGTTGAAAAAAACGGCTTTTGAAGTTGCAAATGGTATAGCGATCTATGGTAATAATTCTGGTGGTCATGTTTCATTAGAAAATAAAACAGCTCTTGCTGGTGACTTATTATTAAAAGCCGAGAATGATTCTAATATATCAGTTACGGTTGATAGATCTGTTGTTACAGGCGATGTTCGCGTTGATAGAAGTTCTTATGCAAAATTAGACTTGGCTAATAGTTCACAGTGGGTTCTAAAAAGAAGTGCGCAGAAGAATTTGGGTACTTTAGATTCAGGATGTGTGAATTCATGCGTTTCTTCTGTGAGACTTGTAAATAGTGCTATTGATTTTAGACCTTCCGAATCTGAAGGGAGATATCAGACTCTCCATATTGGAAATGGGAACGGCACAGTTTATGAGGCACAGGGTGATGCTGTAATTCATCTCAATGCACGTTTGAATCCCCATGATCCGAGTGATCAACAAGTGACGGATCGACTTGTCATTCATGGTGATGTTTTTGGAAAAACAAAAATACATGTACGAGGTGATGCGGGCAATGTAGGAGATGCTAGAGCGAATGGAAAGATTGCTCACAGTGTTTCAGTTATTCAGGTTTATGGTCAAGCGAAGAAAGACTCTTTCCAACTCGATGGCAATTATGTTGTGCTGAGGAATTCACCTTACAAATACACCCTTCGTGCTTATGCTCCAGAAGTGACTTCAAAACAGGAGCATGTTCAGCAGAAGTTTGTTAAGGATGGTGGAGAGTTTTGGAACTTCCGTCTAGAAAATCAGTATGTTAAGTCTATGGGGGTTTCTGCTCTTCCTGAACAGTTTGTAAGGTCTGTTGTTCCACAGGTTCCAACTTATCTTGTCTTGCCTAATAGCGTATTCCATGCTGGTTTGATGGATATCAGTAATCAAAACAAGCAGTTGGAGACATTGCGGATGACTTCTACAGGAATGGCAGAGGTTCGTGAAAATCCTGCTTTATACTTGCGTGGCTATGGTGGAAGTTACCGTTATGCTTCAGATCTGTCCGCACTTGAATATGGTTACGGAGGTGATCTTGACTATCATGGTGTAGAGGCAGGTGTTCTGCTGCAAACTATTGAAAGCTCTGATAGTTCTCTATCATTTGGTGTTATGGGAACTTATGGAAAACTTTCTCTGCAGCCTTTGAATGTTGAGCAAAGCCAGAAGAGTGCATTTGATAAATGGACTGCTACGGTATATGGTAGCATGCAGCATAATGCTGGCTTCTATGTTGACGGTCTTTTATCCTATGGTCTGTTCAAAGGTGATGTTCTCACCCTTGCACGGGGTAAAACAGCAACATTAAAAGGTAATCCTTTGAGTGTTTCTTTAGCTGGTGGTCAGACAATTGCGACAGGATATAAGGGTTTTGTCTTTGATCCGCAGGTTCAGGTTGTGTATCAACATCTCCAGTTTAATAAGGCCCGTGATATTGACAATTTTGATATTGAAATGGGTAACCTTAATCAGTGGGTAGCACGTGTTGGTGGACGCTTAACCAAGATTCCTACAGGCTCTGAAGGTGTGAATGCTATTGCTTTCTATGGTAAGCTTTATCTTGCTCATGGTTTTGAAGGAAAACAGTCTGTGCATTTCAATGATGCTTTCAAGTTAGGAGCTTTTGGTTCTTCTCTAGAGGCTGGATTAGGTTTTAATGCCAAATTGTTGCCACAGTTCTCTCTGCATGCTGATATTCTTTATCAACATAAGCTTAATAAGGCTGGTTTTTCGGGAACAAGTTTTTCCGGAGGAGTACGTTATCAGTTTTAATAAAAGGTACACTATGTACCTTTTTAGAAAAGGCAGCACATTGTGCTGCCTTTTTTCTTTGTAACAACTTGTGTTGTCTTTAAAAGATTTTCGTCTTCTTAATTGAGCAAAAAAGACATAGTTTGTTTTATGTATGAGAGCACTTTTCTCTGCTAAAGCGAATTTTCTTAAAATTTATGCTGCTACTGGTGCGATAGAGTGCCTCGCTTTTATCGGCTTTTTAAGCGTTCAGCAGTCCAGTATACGTTACGTTATCCTTTTTGCTACTGTATTGATGTTATCTAATATAATATTTGATGTTTTCTAAAGCTCGTTTTTGAGCGTTTGTTTTCTACTGATTTAAATCATTGTTTCATTCATCTCCTTGTGGATTAATTTTTAAAGTTCACAAGGTTTGATTGTGTTTTTAATTAATTACACGCACTGGTTTTATTTTTTCTTTACACGAAATACAGAATGCATTATACACTTATAAAGTGTGCTATTTAACTATTCTCTTATAGGTGGTTTAGGCGTAGAGTTTTTGCCAAATTTATTGGGGTAGTTCATTGCACAGTTCAGATGAGCATGAGGCATGTTCTTTTTGTTACACTTTTCGTATTTTGAGGTGTGCAAGGGGATGTTTTGCAGGTGCTTTTATTTTTAATGAGAGGGGAAGGAAAGTTTCGAGGGAACTATGATTAAAGTTTTTAGAAATCATGTATGTTTATGTGCTTGTACAACAGCTATCCTTTCTTTGCTCCCAAATGGAGCAATGGTTGGAGCAAGTGTTAAAGGGCATTATAGTACGTCTTCTTATGGTATTAGCAATATCGAGACCGATGTTTATGTCGTCCCAATTGCCCCCACTGTTCCAAACAGCAGTTATTTTATCAGTAGTGTTGATGGATATCCTATTAGGGATAATTTTTCTAACTTTTTCAGTGGATACAGTGAGGAAAAAGAAGGTGCATACGGCCGTGAAATATATGAAAATAATAAGCTTATATTACATGATGGTGCATATTATATATGCGATAATTGTGAAAAAGACAAAATTGATAATCGGTCTTATAAAGCTGTACGTGGGGGGGAACCGCCGAGCGCTACTGCTATAACGGTAAAAGGAATAGGCACAAGGGTTAGTGGGAAGGATGTAGAGGTTAGTAGTCAAGTTGCTGATAAAACTTTTCTAATGGGGGTGCACGTATTAGAGGACGGTAAGATTGTTTTGAAAGATCCGATTATCAAAAATACAGTTATAGCCCTTCGTGCGAGTAATGGAGTGATTGAGGTAAAAAATGGAAAGATTAAGGAAAGTCATGAGGGTGTTGATGCAGCAGAGAACTCGTTTGTTCTTTTAGAAGATACAGAAATTAAGACCGCTAATGGGAACGCAAGCCTTTTAAGTTATGATCATTCAGAAGTTTGGATGTCAGGTGGATCAGTTGATTTTATGAACAGCCATGGGATTTCTTCGATGTTAGGTGGAAAAGTAAATCTCGAGAATGTTAAAATTACTGGGAAAGGTGACAAAGGTAAGGATCGTGCGGTTGTGCATACGGATTTAGGGGGGGCTGTTAATTTAGAGGGGACTACTGTTAGTACTGGTGGTGGTGTCCATGGCATATTATTAGAAAATACAGTCGATTCTATTCCTCTGCAGGAAGTTAAAGATTTATCAAATGAAGATTCTGGTTCAAAGATTCCTGTGACTGAAGTTAATATGAAATCCTCTTCTATTACTGTAAAGGGTAAGGGATCTTATGGTATCTATTTGCGGGGAGAGAAGCCATGGAGTGAAGGTGGGGATAAAAAAGAAGAAATTTCATCAGAGGAAGAAGAAGTTTTACCACGATTAGAAGTTGTTAATTTGGATAAAACAGAGTTTTCTGTTTTAGATGATGCGGCTCTTTATGGTAGAAACGTTATTTCTGGTGCGGTGGGGTTGGTGCACAGTACTCTTCGTTCAGGGAATTTTTTATTAAAAGCTGAGGAAGGTGCCTCTATAACAGTTTTGGCTGATGCTTCTACTCTTGAAGGTCGCACACACGTTGATAAAAATTCTAATGCCGAACTTTATTTGGGAGGCCGTTCTAAATGGATTTTACAACAACCGTTGCAAAAAGATCAACATGGGGCTGCACATGATTCTTCTATTTCACTCGTTAGTCTTATGGGTGAGAGCTCCATTAATTTTAAAAGATATGAATCTTCTTCTGCTGATGATTATCAAACCCTTCGTATTGGAAAGGGAAAGGGTGAAGTTTATAGAGCGCGGGACGGTGCCTCTATTTCCCTTAATAGCTATCTGAATAGTGGTGGTGCTCTTGATCATCAAAAGACTGATCGTGTTTTAATTCATGGTGATGTTTCAGGAAAAACAAAGCTCCAGGTGCATGGAGTTTCAGGAAGTCCAGGAGGATACACGGGAAGGGGAGGAAATGATGAAGGTATTTCAATCATTCAGGTTTCTGGACAAGCAGAGCAAGATTCTTTTCAGTTGGAAGGTGGTTATGTAGCATTAGATAAATTACCTTATCAGTATAAGCTTTATAGTTATGGTCCAAGGTCTCATTTAGGAAAAGCAAGCGCAAATCAAAGATTAGTTGAAGGGAACGGAGAGTTTTGGGATTTCCGCCTTGAAAGTAGGTCTATAGATTCTGATATTAAACCTAGACCAGATCCTGATCCAATTCCAGGACCAGAACCTTCTCCAGCACCAGCTCCAGAGCCTCACCCTCGTCCTAAGCCGGGTGTTAAGGCTGTTGTTCCACAGGTTCCAACTTATCTGCTTTTACCTAATGCCTTACGTCATATTGGTTTGATGAATGTTAACAATCAAAATAAGCGATTAGAAGCTTTGCGAATTGCTTCTGGGGATTTATTAGAAAGTCGTGAAAAGCCTATCTTTTTTGTGAGCGGTTATGGCGGCAATCATCGTTATACCTCAAATCTTTCCGCGCTTGAATATGGTTATGGCGGCGAGCTTGGTTATAATGCCATAGAGGCAGGTGTTGTGCTGAAAGCAATCGAAAATATGTATGGTTCCACTTCTTTTGGAATTATCGGGGCTTACGAGAGATTTTCTTTGCAACCTTTGAATGTTGAACAGAGTCAAAAAAGTACATTTGATAAATGGTCCGTTACGGCATACGGTGGTATGCAGCATGATGCGGGTTTTTACGTTGATGGTCTTGCGTCTTACGGTTTGTTTAAAGGTGATGTTCTCACAACTGCACGTGGCAAGACAGCAACATTAAAGGGAAACCCTTTAAGTGCTTCATTGACTGCTGGTAAAACGTTTATAGTGGGGGAGGATGGTTTTGTTTTTGATCCGCAAGTTCAAGTTGTTTATCAATATCTTCAATTTAATAAAGTGCGTGATGTGGATGGCTTTGATATTGAGCTTGGAAAGCTTCATCAGTGGATAGGGCGTGTTGGAGGGCGTTTAACAAAGAGGCTGGTCGCAACTGATAAGGCTCAAGTTGTTTCCTTTTATGGCAAGCTTCATCTTACTCACGGTTTTGAAGGAAAACAATTTGTGCATTTTAAAGATGCTTTTCAGCTAGGCTCTTTTGGTTCTTCGTTAGAAACTGGATTAGGTTTTAATGCCCAATTGTCTCAAAACTTTGCACTTTACGGTGATTTGGTTTATCAGCACAAGCTAACGAAAGCTGGTTTTTCTGGAGCGAGTTTCTCGGGTGGTTTGCGTTATCATTTCTAGTGTTGTTCCTGTTTTTGATTAATCTTTCAAAAAGCCACAAGTTATACTTGTGGCTTTTTCTCATTCTCTATTCATTTTTTGAAAAGTTTGAAGAGTTTGTACGTTATCGTTTCAAAACGCGTATTTTAGAGTGATTGTTATATTATTTATAATATGCCGATTGATAAAGATATTTTTTAATTCATGATGCTGAAATATTTTCAATGCTCTTATGATGAATCCATAAAAAAATTCCTTTGCAATATTATATGTCAGATTGGCAAGTGGATAAGTGTTTAAGAAAGGAGGCAATATAATTTTGCGAATTACCTTAAGAGGAGAGGATTGAAAATATTAGAAATTGGCAAAGAAAAAGATGTTACTCAAGTGCAATGAGGGCTATATCCGATGAATTTTATATTATATCCGCTGTCGGTGTGAAATGGGGATAGAAAAATGAGAGATATCTGAAAAAATTGATGAATGAAAAAACAATAATGACATATTGTTTTTGGAAAATATGTTTTCTTAAAAGGAATGCGATAAATAACAGGATGAGGTTATGTATAATCTTTACTTTTTAAATATCCAGTTCTGAATGCTTTTGAATATTGTCAAGTTGAATTAAAATAATATAGTAAAAATAGGAACTGATTTTTATACGTTCCTGCTCTTTATTAGGCTGTCTTACTACGAAGATTACCTAAAAACAGATGTGCGTTTTCCTCTTGTTTTCCCAATTTGGACAGATGGTTTTGTCTGCTTACAAAGTACAGATTGTTTCAATATAATATCTATCGTTAGGATGTTGATTTATACCAGCTCTGGGGGGATTAAACAGCTGTTAAAGTAGGCGTTTTAATGCATGTCAACCGATTAAGGATATTTTTGAATAACAACTTTAAAGGTGATTTTTCTGTTGTTCTTCAGTTATATTTTTGAGTAGTTTTTTAATTTCATATTTACATAAAACACAAAAATATTTAATAAACCTCTTGTATTTAAATCAAAATGTATTAAATTTTTCTAGTTAAGTTTTTTAATACGTTATGTGTTGCTCTGTAATGGGGCAGAATTATGGTGTGATTATGATCAATCTATTTAAAAAACGTTTCTCCTTATGTACTTTTACAACGGCATTCCTATTTTTGACACACAGTGTTGATGTTTTTGCACACAATGCTGAATCTCAAGTTTCCTCTGGAAAAAAGCAGTCTTCATGTAATCAGAATGCAGCATTTTATCAGTGTTCTGATGGTGGAGAGCATGAAATTAATAATAAAGTTTATTCACTAACGAATAAAAATGTTAATGGTGTCTATGGAGCCATGGAGATTTCTAAGAAAGATACATTTATTAGTGGCAAGAATATAACTGTTAAGAGTATTAGGGATGAAAAGAATAATTCGGAAAAGAATTTTTGGAAATATGGAGTAAAGGCATCAGAACAGGCGGATGTCTTTCTGAGCGATTCCACGTTGAGTGGCGTTTTAGTGGGGGTGGAAGCTCATGGTGGCAACATCAAAATGTCTGGTGGATCGATTGATGCAATCAAAACGGCGGCTGTTGCAGAAGGAAAATCTCAAAGTAGGGTTGATTTAACGAATACGCAAATTAGGCTAGGGAGTGTTGGGGTTAAAGCAGGAGAAAAAGGACTTTTTATTTTAGAGGGGGTCTCTATTGCCGGCAAGGGTCGTACTGGCAAGGATGATCAAGGGCTGGATGCAGGTCGTCAGGCAGCTTTTCATATATCTGAAGATGGTTATGTTGAGTTTATGAAAGGGTCTGTTGATGTTACTGATGCTCATGGGCTTTTCTTGCAGGGAGATAAAGGTTCTCAGATTGATATTGGAGATTCCAATATTACAGTAAAAGGTAATACATTTTATGGTATGCATTTTGAAGGTAAAGCAGCATCAGGTGGTTCGTTAGAGAAAGAATTATCGCGTGTTAATTTGAAAAAGACGCATTTTGTCGTTCCAGATAGTATAGCTCTTTACAGCAGTAAATCTGGAAAGTCTTTTATATCTTTAAAGGAAACAAAGCTTTTTGGAGATTTGTTGCTGAAGGTTGATAGTAACTCTTCTATAAAGGTTGTTGCTGATGCTTCTGCACTTGTTGGTCAAACTCAGGTTGATAATAGTTCTACAGCTGACCTTGAATTGAAAAATAATTCACAGTGGGCTTTATTGCACCCAAGACATAAAAAATTACAAGATCCTAGTTATAGAGGTGTTTCGTTTATTTCATCGGTAAGTCTTTTTAATAGTTCCATTACTTTTGAAAAACCAAAGTCCAGTACTGATCATGCATATCAAACGCTTTATATTGGAAAAGGAAAAGGTATTGTGTATCAGGCGTTTGGTGATGCTTGGATTCATTTGAATGCATGTTTAAATCCTAGTGATACAAGTGGTCATCAAGTAACGGATCGGCTTCTCATTCATGGTGATGTTTGGGGAAAAACTATAGTCCATATACAAGGGGTTGCGGGAGGTTTAGAAGAAAAAAACGAAAAAGCGCATAGTGTTTCAATTATTCAAGTTTATGGAGATGCATCGTCTGACTCTTTTCAACTGAATGGGCAGTATGTTGCATTGGATGGTGCGCCTTATAAATATGTTCTTCGTTCTTATGGCCCAAGTGCTACTGGAGAGGAGGAGCATGTTAGACAGAGATTTGCTTTGAACGGAGGAGCATTTTGGAATTTTCGTTTAGAAAATGAATATGTTCAAACATCTGCTGATTATAGAGCAACTCCTATGGTTTCTAAACGTACACCTCCTGCACGTGCTTCTTTTGAGGATGTTGTTCCAGCATCTTCTGCGGATATTGTTCCAGCATCTTCTGCGGATGTTGTTCCAGCATCTTCTGCAGAGGTTGTTCCAGTGCCTTCTGCGGATAGTCTTTCTAAAATTGAAAATGTTTCTCCGTCTCGACGAGGTGTAAGATCAGTTGTTCCTCAGGTGCCAACTTATCTGCTTTTGCCCAATAGTTTGTTCCATGCTGGTTTGGTAGATATCAGCAATCAAAACAAGCAGTTGGAGACAGTACGGACCAATTTGGGTGGAATGTTGGAAATTCGTGAAAATCCTGCTTCATTTTTGCGTGGCTATGGTGGGAGTTATCGTTATGTTTCAGATTTATCTGCGCTTGAATATGGTTATGGGGGGGATCTAGGGTACTATGCGCTAGAGACAGGTGTTTTGCTACAAACTGTTGAAAATGTTGATAGTACTATATCCTTTGGGGTTATGGGATCTTATGGAAAGCTTTCTCTACAGCCTCGAGATGTTGCACAAAGCCAAAAAAGTACATTTGATAAATGGACTGCTACAGTTTATGGTAGTATGCAGCATGATGTAGGCTTCTATGTTGATGGTTTGTTATCTTATGGTCTGTTTAAGGGAGATGTTCTGACTGCTGCACGGGGTAAGACGGCAACATTGAAGGGTAACCCTTTAAGTGTTTCTTTGATGAGTGGTCAGAAAATTGCCACAGGGTATGAAGGTGTTGTTTTTGATCCACAGGTTCAGGTTGTTTATCAACATATTCAATTTAATGCGGCTCGTGATATTGATAATTTTAATATTGAGATGGATAAACTTGATCAATTGATGGTGCGTGTGGGTGGTCGTTTGATAAAGACTCTTACTGCACCTGAAAAAGATCGTGATGTTTCTTTCTATGGAAAGATTCATTTTGCTCATGATTTTGGCAAAGAAAGGTCTGTGCGCTTTAAAGATTCTTTCCAGTTAGGGGATTTTGGTTCTTCTCTAGAGGCTGGATTAGGTCTTAATGCTCGCTTGTCTCAAAAATTTGTGCTTCATGGTGATTTGGTTTATCAGCATAAGTTGAGCAAAGGTGGTTTTTCCGGAATCAGTTTTTCTGGTGGAGTGCGCTATCGTTTTTAGGATGATCATCTTGGGGTAAGTTGTTTAAAAAGCCACAAGCATAGCTTGTGGTTTTTTATTATTTGTTTGAAACTTTTTAAAATAAGCTTTTTTAAAAAATGTTTTTTGCATGAGCAAGTTTGTTTCTTTTTAGAAACGAGATAAGGCTTTCTGGTTTGCTGTTTTTACTTCTTATGTTGTTTTTCTCCTTAGTGTATTTTTATTAAATTCTCTTGAAATCACCGCTTTGGGGGTGGAATTTTCATTTTTATCTATATTTTTACGCGTTTTTATAAATAATACAATTTTAAATTGTGATATTTTGGTATTCTGGCTTTACATAAAACATTTAGTGGATATATAAAACACAAAACGTATTTTAAATTATCACGCGTAGCTAAAATTATTAAACAGAACGCGTGTTTTGTGTTTTTAGAGAAGGGGAAGAAAGTTTGTAGAAAATTATGCTTAAAAATCATTTCTCTTTATGTCGTTTTACAACGGTTATTTTTTTCATTGTATATAATGCTGATGCAGGTGAGATTTCTTCTGAGAAGAAGCTATATTCATGTAACGAAAGTGCTTCATTTTATCGCTGTAATGATGGTAAAATGCATGAAATTTCCAAGAAAACTTATCAACTTATGGGTGAAAGTTCTGATGCTGCCATAGAGGCATCAGGGGAAGATACAGTCATTGAGGGAGAGGCTATAATTATTAATGGTGTTTCGAATGCAAATGGCCCTTCAGAAACAAACGCTTGGACAACAGCTGTAAAGTCCTCAAATGGGGGAGGCGTTGCTCTATTTGATTCCATGTTAAATGACGTGTCGATAGGGGCCGATGTTAATGATGAGGGAGCTTTTGAGATGCAGGATGGGGTGATTAAAGCAACCAGAATGGGGATCAGTGTTGCTGGTAAAGGGGCGTTTGTTGCTTTGACCAAGACAGAGATTAAGACATCCTCTGATGCGATAGGTCTTTTGAGTTATAATGGTGCAAAAATTTATATGAAAGGAGGTAAAATTAACTTTGCTGATGGTATTGCTGTTCAAACAGGAGGAGAAGGAGAAATTAATTTAGAGGGTGTTTCTATTACTGGGAGGGGGAAACAGGGGACAAATACAGATAATCATCGTGAAAGTTCTGCTTTTAGTATGCTTCAGGGGGAAGGCTCTCTTAATTTCCAGAAGGGAAACGTTAATGTTAACCATGCTCATGGCATTGTATTGCAGGGGAATAATAATAATGCTGCTCATATCAAATATTCCAATATTTTTGTGAGAGGGAATGCATTTAATGGCATGCGCTTTTTTTGGGAAGCTGTCTTAAATGATAAAAAAACAATTATACCTGGAAAAGGGGCTGTCCATTTGACAAAGACAACTTTTATGGCTCCAGAAAGTACGGCTATTTATAGTCGCCAATTTGAAAGTTCTATTAAACTCTTACAAAATTCAAAAGTTTCTGGAGATTTGCTCTTGAAAGCTGTTGAGCGCTCCAATGTAAAGATTGAGGCCGATGCTTCTACCCTTGTAGGAGGCGCACATGTTGATGACAGTTCTACAGCTAAGATAGAGTTAAAAAATGGTTCAAAGTGGATTTTATCGCGACCAAAAGTTGACAAATTGCAAAATTCTGCTGCTTCTGGTTCTAATTTAGGGGACTATTCCTTTATTTCATCAGTCAGTCTTACGGATAGTTCTCTTATTTTTGAAGAACTAAAATCCAAAACGACAGATGGTTATCAGGCACTTCTTATCGGAAAAGGATCAGGGACTGTCTATCGTACACAAGGCGATGCGCGTCTTTATCTTAATGCATATTTGGATAAAGGGGGAGCTTTGCAAGAGCAAAAAACGGATAGGCTTTTAATCAATGGTGATCTTGAAGGAAAAACGACAGTCCATGTGTATAGTGTTCCTGGAAGCCCAGGGGCTTTGACGGGAGATGGTGGTAACGATCAGGGGATTTCCATTATTCAGGTTTATGGAAAAGCCGCTGAAGATTCTTTTCAGTTAAATGGGGGGTATGTCACACTTGAAGCTTCTCCCTATCAGTATCATCTTAAGAGTTATGGTCCAAGCTCTTCTTTAGGGGCGGCAGATTCCAATCAAAGAGTGCTTAAAAATACTGGAACATTTTGGGATTTCCGCCTCGAAAGTCAATTTGTTGATTCTACTAAAGTTTTTCCTGTTCTTGATGTCGTTGTCCCTCCTTCTTCTGATGATATTCCTTCTTTTCCTAAAATTCATCCTAATATTACTGGAGGTGAGGATAGTTCTATTGATTCTAACTCTCAGCAAAAACCTCAGGAGCCAAGTCTTTCTTCTCCTGTAGATTCTCCTGATAGGGATTTCCATCTTACGACCACACCCAATGTACCTGATGTTGTTGTGCTTGAGATCCCCAATTCTCCTTCCTCTCTTGCACCTGTTGATCCTGCTATTTCTGAATCTAATCCGGTTGTACCACCTGCATCTGGTTTGCCTGTTCCGCCGCTTGTTTTACCCACTCCTTCTGTTGTTACCCCAGTTGCATCTGGTTTGCCTGTTCCGCCGCATGTTTCACCCACTCCTTCTGTTGTTGCCCCAGTTGCATCTGGTTCGCTTGTTCCGCCGCATGTTTTACCCACTCCTTCTGTTGTTGCCCCAGTTGCAACCGGTTCACCTGTTCCGGCATCTGTTTTTGAGCCTTCTTCTCATTTTGAGCCAAATGTGAGAGTCGTTGTTCCACAGGTTCTGACTTATATTCTTGTGCCAAATACCTTATTTTATGCTGGATTGATGGATATCAGTAATCAAAACAAGCAGTTGCAAGCGCTGCGAACTGTTTCTGGTCGGTTATTGAAAAATGATGAAAATTCCGCTGTGTTTTTGCGCGGTTACGGTGGACATCATTATTATACTTCAAATTTATCTGCACTTAAATATGGTGATTATGGCGGTGAGCTTGATTATAATGCACTAGAGGCAAGTATTTTACTCAAGAAAATCGAAAGTGCATACAGTACGACATCCTTTGGGATTATGGGAAATTATGGCAAGCTTTCTTTGCTGCCACGAAAGGTTAAACAAAGCCAAGAAAGTATATTTGATAAATGGACAATCACAGCATATGGAAGCATGCAGCATGATACGGGTCTTTATATGGATGGTCTCTTTTCTTATGGTTTGTTTAATGGAAATGTTCTCACACTTGAGCGAGGTAAAACGGCTGCATTGAGAGGTAAGCCCCTAAGTGTTTCCTTAACTGCTGGTAAAACGTTTATGATAGGCAGCCGATATTTTATTTTTGAACCACAGGTTCAGTTTGTTTATCAAAATCTCCAGTTTCATAAGACTCGTGATATGGATAATTTTGATATCGATATGCGAAGCCCAGATCATTGGGGGATGCGTATTGGTGGGTATTTAACGAAGACACTTACATTTACTAAAGATAAAGATGCACATGTTCTTTCATTCTATGGTAAGCTTCATTTCATTCGTAGTTTTGATGATAAACAATTTGTATATTTTAAAGATGCCTTCCAGCTTGGTTCCTTTGGGTCTTCTTTAGAAGCTGGATTTGGTGTTTTTTCGCAATTATCTCCAAAAATTATTTTTCATAGCGATCTGATTTATCAGCATAAATTTACGAATACCGGCTTTTCTGGAACGCATTTTTCTGGTGGATTAAGCTATCACTTTTAATTGTATCTTTCTTTAATACATCCTTTGTGAAAATCGTGAGCACAAAGCATGGTTTTATTGTGTTATTTTTCTGATTTTTGACTTTACATATAACACAAAACGAATCATATGTGGCGATACGTAATAAGAATAATAAGTAGATAAACTAGATGTGTCTTTTCAGTTTTTTATGAGGAGAAAATAAAGAAAGTTTAGACTAAATTATGATTAAAGTATTAAAGCGCCATGTGTGTGTTCTCTTATGAGCTCTATTTTTTTCTTCGTGCACAATATAGATGTGAGTGCGGAAGATTAGAAACCCTCATGTAATTCTTTTTTTAAATCGTATTCGTATGATACAGTTGATGTTGCTCGTACTTTTGGAAGTTGTGATAAGTTATATAATTGAGTGGATTGGATAGGAGCACTACAGATGTTATTTTTACAATACAATCTCATAACATAGTTATTAAGCCTGAAAAAAGTACAAGGAAAAAGGTGTTTCAGGAACTGGTGGAATTTTAGAATTAAATAAATCTGAGAAGATGATATCAGTAGTGATTGTGTCAAAAGACAATAAAACTTCTTTTAAAAAGAGTTCTATTACAGGGAATGGCGAAACGAAAAGTGGTAGAAATGCCACGTTATCTCAATCTGTTTTTGGTGTGAAGCAGGGCGGTTTTTTCCTTTAATGAAGGTAAGATTCAGGTTTCTGCTGTTCATGGTATAGAGGCAGGAGTTCTGCTCAATGCGGTTTAGGGTACACATCACACTTTGAGCTTTGGAATAATGGGGAATGATGGAAAAATTTCTCTACAATCTCAAGATGTTAAAGAAAGAAAAAAGTATATTTGATAAATGGTCTATTACAGAATATGGCAGCATGCAGTATGATACAGGCTTTTATATAGATGGCCTTTTTCTCTATGGTTTATTTAAAGGAGATGTTTTCACGCAAGCAAGAAGCAAGACAACAACATTAAAGGGAGTACCTTTGAGTGCTTCATTGATTGCGGGTAAGTCATTTATGACAGGGCATAAAGGGGTTGTTTTTGATCCGCAGGTTTAGGTTATTTATCAAAAGGTGTGGTTTGATAAGGCGTCTGATATTGATGGTTTTGATATTGAAATAGGAAAATTTGATTTGTGGGTGATGCGTGTTGGCGGCTCTTTAAGAAAGACGCTTGCTGCTTCTGAAGAGGCTCCTGTTGTTTCTTTCAATGGAAAGCTTCATCTTGCCAATAGTTTTGGAGGAAAACAACGTGTACAGTTTGGAGATGAATTCCAATTAGGGGCTTTTGGTTCTTCTTTAGAAGCTGGGATGGGATTTAATGCCAAATTATCTTAGAAATTTGCACTGGGTGGAGATATAAATTATCAGCATAGACTGACAAAGCAGGGTTTTCTGGAGAAAGTTTTTCTGGTAGCTTACACTATCATTTTTAGTTATCTATGAAGTATAGAATAATTTATATATAAGTATATTAATAATTAAATTAACTATTTATTTTATATTATGTATTTTACAATATACATTATTTGATTTTTCTTTGTTAATAAATGTGGGGTAGGAAGAATGATGATAAATGTATTTTATAATCATACATTTTTATGCATTTTTACAACAGCTATTCTTTATTTTTTGCAAATTTCCCATTTTGAAGCTGCTGGAAGTTTATGTGATCCAGAGGCTCCATTTTATAAATGCGATGATAGAAAAACACACTTTCTCACAGATAAAGTTTATTACTTAAAAAAATCTCAGGAGGCTGCGCCTATTGCAGCTATATATGTAGGAAAGCAAGGCACAATTGTT
The DNA here is from genome assembly GCF_042195585.1 of Bartonella sp. AS69XJJH. Taxonomy (NCBI): domain Bacteria; kingdom Pseudomonadati; phylum Pseudomonadota; class Alphaproteobacteria; order Hyphomicrobiales; family Bartonellaceae; genus Bartonella; species Bartonella sp. AS69XJJH. The sequence continues at coordinate 26,809 of NZ_JBHIOO010000013.1, forward strand.
AATGCGTCTCGTATAACTGTTACGGGTGATAATCCAGATGAAATATCTCAATATGGTGCATTCGTACAAGATAGCGGAAAGCTTATTCTAACGGATTCAAATTTTAAGGATATCCCCGGTCTTCGAGTTCTAAATGGAGTTATTCAGATGAATGACGGGAAGATTGAGGGAACTTCGCACGCTATTTATGCATCAGGCAAAGAGACGGATGTTGCTTTAGTTCGTGTCAATGTTGAGATTAAACCAGACAATTTGAATGCGAATGGTATAGGGATTGTAAGTGGTCTTGATGCATTTGTTAGGATGTCAGGTAGCACTGTTACTTTTAATGAGATTGGCGCGTTTTCAACAAAGTTTGGGGGGAGATATCTTCTCGATACCATGACGATTGAGGGAAAAGGAAAAAAATACACTGCTATAGTTGATAATGAAAGTGTCGATAAATTACCAGAGGCTTTTGACATATTTCAAGGTGGTGCTGTTCAATTGAGGAATAGTTCTATTGTACTCAATGATATGCATGGCTTTTTGATTAAAAATTTTTCAGCTTTTGTAAATAGTAGAGGCCAGCCTATTCAAAATTATGCTCTATCAGACATTTTAAAGAAGACAAATATTGAGATTGAGAACTCAAATATTTCTGTGCAGGGAAAGGGGGGGTATGGTCTGTATTTTAATCTATTAGATCCAAACACAGTGGCCGAATATTATGGACAAAAAGGTGTTTCAAAAGAGCCAAGAATCACTCTGGGAAACGCATCTGTTCGTTTAAAAAAGACAATTTTCACAGTTCCAGATGGTACAGCTATTTATGTTACTGGGCAGGGCGGTTATGGAGCTAGTGTTTCTCTTGATTTATCAGAAGCAACAAAGATCTCTGGTGATTTGTTATTAAAAGCTGAAAAGAACTCTTCTATATCTATTAAAGCAAGCGCTTCTTCCCTTACAGGGGGTGCGCACGTTGAAGATACTTCTACTGCTAGATTAGTCTTAACGCGTGGTTCGACTTGGTATCTCACAAAAAGCAAATACAAAGGTTTGCAGGGTTCTTTTTTTACAGATTCATCACTTTCATCTGTGAGTCTTTCTGATAGTACATTTATTTTCAATCGGGATGTATCCAGCGGTTATCAAACATTGCGTATCGGGAATAAACGATACAAGGAGGCATATAATGCGGAGGGTAATGTTCAGATTAAGCTCAGTACGTTTTTGAATGATGATGGTTTGTTTGATTCTCAAAAAACCGATCGTATTTTGATCGATGGGGATGTTTCCGGCACTACACTGCTCGTGATGGAAAATTTTTCCAAAACTTCAGAAAAGGAAGCGAGTGGTGAAGGAAGAAACAGTATTTCACTTATCCAAGTTTCTGGATATGCGCGTGAAGATTCTTTTAAACTAATGGGCGATTATACTGCAATAAATGGTTTGCCTTATCAATATCGTCTTCGTGCTTATGGCCCAAGTTCTTCTTTTGGAAAAGCTGATCCTAGGAATAGATTAGTTGCAGGAGATCGGGATTTTTGGGATTTTCGTCTCGAGGGTATTTATATTAGTCCTAAACAAGATTCTTCTACGATTTTACCTATTCCACCTTCACCTTTTGCGCCGGTAGATCCTATACCTACAGACCCTGTTCCCACTCCATTACCTACACCTATTACACCAACACCTTCTCCGTCTGCGCCCTCTGAGCCAAGTGATCCTGTACCTACAGATCCTTCCTCTTCTTCCTCTGTGCCTGTTACACCAACACCTTCTCCGTCAGCGCCCTCTGAGCCAAGTGATCCTGTACCTACAGATCCTTCCTCTTCTTCCTCTGTGCCTGTTACACCAACACCTTCTCCTACTCCGCCTGTTCCTGTTAAGCCTGATATTCAGCCCGAACTGGGAATGAGGGCTGTGGTTCCGCAAGTGCCAACTTATCTCCTCTTACCAAATGCTTTATTCCATACTGGCTTGATGGATCTTGCCTCTCAAAATAAAAAATTGAGGGCAATACGAAGCTCTTCTAGAGGTTCTTTGAAAAGTGATGAAAAGACGGTCTTTTTTCTGCATGCTTATGGTGGTAGCCATCATTATACTTCCAATTTATCTGCTTTTGAATATGGCTATGGCGCTGAGCTCGATTATAATGCATTCGAAGCAGGTGTTTTGTTAAACGAGATTGAGAATTTATACAGTCGTACATTCTTTGGGGCTTTGGGGTCTTATGGAAACCTTTCTCTAGCCCCTCAGGATGTTGAACAAAGTAGAAAAAGCGCATTTGATAAATGGTCTGTTGCTGCTTATGGAAGTTTACAGCATGACACGGGTTTTTATATAGACGGGGTATTATCGTATGGACTTTTTAAGGGAGATGTTTTGACCCTAGCACGGGGCAAGGTTGTGGCGTTAAAGGGAAAACAGTTTAGTGGTTCTTTAACAAGTGGCAAAACGTTTGCAACAAGGTATAAAGGTGTTGTTTTTGATCCGCAGATTCAGATTGTTTATCAACATCTTCAGTTTAATCCGGCATATGATGTTGATAATCTTGATGTTGATTTAGGAAAATTTCATCAATGGGTGGGGCGTGTTGGTGGGCGTTTAAGCAAGACACTTAATGTTTCTGAAGAGGGACGTGTCGTTTCTTTTTATAGTAAGCTTTCTTATTTGCATAGTTTTGAAGATAAGCAATTTGTTTCTTTTAAAAACGATTTTCAGTTAGGTTTTTTTGGTTCTTCTTTAGAAGCAGGTCTTGGTTTTAATGCGCGTCTTTCTTCAAAACTTTCTCTTCATGGAGATGTAACTTATCAGCATAAATTTAAGAAAGTTGGTTTTTCTGGAGCGAGTTTCTCTGCTGGATTGCGCCATCTTTTTTAAAATAGGTACAATATGTATTTTTATATGAAAGGCAGAAGATTTTTCTGCCTTTCAATGTATTAAAATTTGTTTTGCTTCAATCAATATAGTTACTTTTGATATAAAAGATTACAATAGATTCTTTCTTTGATTTATGATTGAGGATGCCCATTATATACTTTCTTCTATGCGATGAGGAATTTTTCTAAAATTTTTGATGTTATGATATGGGGACAAATTTCATTGTGAATGTGAGAAGCTTGAATGCTGAATACTTGTGGCATAATCTTTCAGAAAAGACGATATTGATGGTTGTTTTTTAAATATAAAGTATATGAGGATTGATTTTAGGCATTTTTCTTAAGATGAGATAGTTATTTTTGTCTATTTCTTTATTAATTTTTATAGATAACAGGTTTAGTCTTTATGAGCTTTATGCATTGTTTTGAATTTTGTTTTAGAAATTTATGCACGTTTATATCATTTAATATGCTATTTGTTCCCTTTTTTAGGATATTTACTTAAGAATTTTGGATAAATAATTGTTTTTAGAACAAACAGAGGGAGTTTGAAGTCAAGTTATAATAAAAAGTAAAGTATGCTTATCGTGTTTTTACGGTTGTTTTTTTGTATATGATAGGTTCCAGAGAAATTTTGATAAGATACAGTGTATTATTTTCATTACTGTAATAAACGGATGTCATCATTTTTTTTTCAGCATTCAATACTTTACAGATTTTAGCGCTCGAGAATGTTCATAAGAAGCAATCCTACTTTTTTCAAAAGTCCTTCTTTACATGCTAGCTTCGTTTGTGATGGACAAGGAATTAATTGATGAAATATAAACAGGTTTGAAATGAAAGAAATTTATAATATTCAGTTTTTATTCAATATGTAGACTGATGAATGAGCACTCTAAATCATTGATGAAATTTTCCTAAACCAACATCAATATTATCAACATCATATGCCGGATTAAACTGAAGATGCTGATAAACAATCTGAATCTGCGGATCAAAAACAACACTTTTATACCCTGTTGCAAACGTTTTGCCACTTGTTAAAGAACCACTAAACTGTTTACCCTTTAACGCTACAACCTTGCCTCGTGCTAGGGTCAAAACATCTCCCTTAAAAAGTCCATACGATAACACCCCGTCTATATAAAAACCCGTATCATGCTGGAAACTTCCATAGGCAGCAACAGACCATTTATCAAATGCGCTTTTTCTACTTTGTTTAACATCCTGAGGGGTTAGAGAAAGATTTCCATAGTTCCCCAAAGCCCCAAAGAATGTACGACTGTATAAATTCTCAATCGTCCTTTAACAAAACACCTGCTTCGAATGCATTATAATCGAGCTCAGCGCCATAGCCATATTCAAAAGCAGATAAATTGGAAGTATAATGATGGCTACCACCATAAGCATGCAGAAAAAAGACCGTCTTTTCATCATCTTTCCAAGAGGAATGAAAAGCATTCCGCATTGTCTCTAACGTCTTATTTTGCGTGATCATATCCACTAAACCAGCATGAAATAAAGCATTTGGCAAAAGAAGATAAGTTGACACTTGCGGAACCACAGCTCTAATTGGAAGATTAGACTGAACATCAAGCGATATAGGAAGATGAGACGAAGAATCTAAAGAGTCAGAAGCCTCAGAAGGCTTTGGTTCAATAGGGGCAGAAGCAGAAGGACCAGAATCCGGAGATGAAGGAGATGCCGGAACAGAGGGCGGTGATAGAAACTGCATGAAATGATTATTCAATGGAATTTTCTAGGCAAGAAACTGAAGTGTAGAAGACTGCTAGTAGGAAACTTTGCTCTTTAGAGGGGGAAATCAAAAAAATTTATTTAGGAAAATAGTGTTGTATTCCATTCTTCTGATCGTAGGAATAAATAGTTGTCTCAATGATGGTATAAGCTATTTTTTTCCGAATTTTTAAGAAAAATATTTTTGTGGAAGTATGTAGCCTATATAGGTGTGTATAGGGAGATGGGGTTTTCGGTCTTAGGGGTGATGTTTTTACTCTTGTATAAGGGTAGAAATGTTAAAAGGTTAAAACACATGTTTAAGGTATTTTCTTGTCTGAAGGGGGGAGGAAAGATTTAATGATTATGAAGATTTAGGAGACTTTGGGGGGAGACTAGAGAGGTAGGATTTCTGAGAGCTCTAAAGATGCAAGGGGAATTAGGATTTCTGGAGGATTGTATAGGCATTTTTATCAGCGATGGTTGTGCTTGGTGGTGCTTAGTTTAATCAGTGATATTGATTATACCACATTCACCATTTTCGCTACCAAAGGTGAGGTTTTGCCCTGCTTGATCCCAGTTGAGTGCTGAGATAGCACTTTTCCCATAACCTTTTAGAAAAACCTCTTTTCCATCGTGAAAATATGCCGCTAAAATCATTCCATCGTTGAAGCCTATTGCTACAATTTCTTTTCTTGGGTGGCATGAAACGGTGCTAACAAGCGCATTTGCTCGTGTGCCCAGTTCTAATGGTGTTTTTCCCATGGGGCCATCTTTTGTATGAAAGGGCCAAACAATTGCGGCAGAGGCACCTGATGTTGCTAGCCATTTTCCTTTTGCACTCCAAGACCAGCTTTTGACTTTGCTTGGGTAGCCACTCATGCGGAGATGCTGATTATCAGTGAGACGCCAGCCGTGTAAGGCGTTTTCTTGCATTGTGGAAATGACATAGCGGTTGTCTGGTGAAAAGGTGACACCACAATGAGCTCCTTTCCAGACCAATGTGGTGGGAGATATTTGCGTTGATAACCAATGAAGAGTAACACCATTGTAATGGGCAACAGCAAGTCGTAAACCTTTTGGGGCAAAAGCGAGTCCTTCTACACTGCGTTCATGTGTGAGTTCTTGTCGTTCTTTTCCAACATGCACAAATGCAAAACGTGAGGAGGAAAAAGCAAAAGCTTTTTGTGGACCAAAAGCAACGTTGTTTATCCATTTGCGTTCTTTTTGGTTTAGCACTTCTGTATGTCCCGCTGCGGTTGTTTGACAGACTTTTCCATCTTCTCCACCTGTGATGATCGCGGTATTGTCATGGGAAAAATGACTTGAAATTATTCCTTTGTGAACTTCAAAGACTTGTGGGGTTGGATTTAAAAAAACAATGAAACCTTCTACGGAAACAAAAGCTGGTTTATTGTCTATAAAACCGCAGGAAAGGCAATAACTTTTGAGATCATAATGGGTAATGTTTGGCATTATCATTCACTTAGGCGCAATTTTCAAAACCTGTTTTTAATTTTTCAGCATCAAGAGAGCGTCCTATAAAAACAAGGCGACTTTCTCGTTTTTCACCTTCACGCCATGGGCGTTGATGTTGTCCCTCAAGAAGCATGTGTATCCCTTGAATGACGTAACGATCATCATCTCTTTGAAAGGCGATAATGCCTTTGAGACGCAAGATATCAGGCCCTTGTTGCTGCGTAATCTGTTGGATCCAAGGGAAAAACTTTTCTGGTTGCAGAGCACCTGTTTTTAAACTTACAGAAGTGATGGTAATATCATGAATGGGGGATGCATGATGATGATCATGATTACAATCGGGACCACACACATGGGGGGCATGTTGGTGTGTATGTTCGTGATCGAGAAAATGAGGTTCATGATCGAGAGTCCGTTGGAGATCAAAGAAACCACGATTGAGGAGTGTCTCAAGAGGGATATTGGCGCGCTGTGTTGTATAGAGTATAGCGCGAGGATTAATTGCAAGAATGAGCGATTGCGCGTGTGCACGTTCTTCTTCGCTGACAAGATCAATTTTGTTTAAAAGAACGATGTCAGAGAAGGCAATTTGCTCTTCAACTTCACGGCTTTTTTTCAGTTGAGAGGGCAAATGCTTTGCATCAACGATCGCTATGACACTGTCGAGAGCGGTTTTTTCATGGACCGTATCATCCATGAAAAAGGTCTGTGCTACGGGAACGGGATCTGCAAGCCCTGTTGTTTCTATAATGATCGCATCAAATCGATGAGAACGTTGCATCAGACTTTCCAGAATGCGAATGAGATCACCACGCACGGTGCAACAAACACAGCCATTATTCATTTCATAAATTTCTTCATCTGATTCAATGATCAGGTCATTATCAATACCAATTTCACCAAATTCATTGACAATGACGGCATAACGTTTGCCATGATTTTCACTGAGAATGCGGTTGAGAAGGGTAGTTTTTCCTGCACCAAGATAGCCTGTGAGAACCGTAACGGGAAGTTTTTTTGGTTGTGTCGTTTCCATGGAGAGACCTTTTATTGTTCTTTATTGCCATGTGTTTATGTTAAATCGATTGATATCATCAAGTAAATCACGAAGCTGAGACAGAACATGAGAAAAGATTGCTTCACCGGCTTGTGGTGTTGCTTTGCTTGCGTTTCCTGCCGCACCTTGCGTATTTAGATCTCGCATTGTCCAGCCAAAGGCATGAGGACCATAAGCGCGTAAATACCGATAATTGGCAATCATATCCGCCTGTTTATTATGAAAATTTGTTGCCTTTTCCATATGGACTTTTTCTGGTGCTAAATAGAGCATAAGAGAGGTTTCGATAAAACCTCCATGGATATCAAGATGTTGCTGAGACGGGTCCATGAGACCTTGTGGCAAACCAAAACGGCTCCAGCTTGTTGCTACAGCGAGCATGGAAAGGCGCCTTCGTAATTCGGTGATAACAATGCTCATTAAAGGTGAATTGCCTCCGTGAGCATTGAGAAGAAGAAGACGGTTGATCCCTTTGTGATAACAGTTTTCACCAATCTTTATCCATCGCTCGATAGCGTCGGAAAAGGTAAGGGTTTGTGTGCCTGTAACATCCATATGTTCTATTGAATAGCCAATCTTTTCAACTGGTAAAAGTGCAATATGAAACTGCTCTTTTGTTTGTAAAGTGAGGGTTTTTGCAAAAGCTTCAGCAATAATCCAGTCGGTTTCGAAGGGAAGGTGCTCTCCGTGATATTCGTGTGCGCCCAAAGGTAAAAGAGCGAGAAAAGGCGTGTTAGATACCATAAATTATTGCCCAAAAGAGAAGTTAACACTGACAAAGCGATCAAAGGTGCTGTCACTATTTAATCTATCTATAAGAGAAACGCAAATAGGCGTCTTTTTACATCACATATGGATGCATAAAAATGAGAGCTTTGTTAAAAATAGAGAAGCTTTTATTGAGCAAAACCAACGCAATTTTTTCTGTAAGTTGCATATTCTTCTTTTTACTATAGAGCAAGTATAATCAAAGTATTTCATTTGTTGCGATAGTACAGACTTTGTTTTCAATCAGGATCTCTAAAATCTTAATTAAAGTATCTGTATATTACAAAAGAATAGAAATGTTTGTTGATTGATTTTATTTTGGATAGTGTCTTAACAGACTTTAGTGTTCATGAGAAAAAATGAATATAAAGAGAAGAATTTACGTAAGATGAACTTGCGATCTCAGAGAGCTCGATGAGTTTAGAAAATGATTCAAGAAGAAATACCGTTGGATACATGATAAACAGAACGCCATTGTGTTGCACATTGACACGCTTATTTTAAAGAAACATCTCGCAACGCACCCAATCCCATTTTACGGGGCGTTTGTGAGTGGTATAATGGTAAAGCCTCATAATATAAAATCTATTGTACTTCACTATCCTTACATTTTTAAAGTAAAAAGTGGCTCCACCATTCACTTTGCCAGTTTTCAATATTGTGTTAACAGCGCTTGATAGTTAAAATATCTCATAAGTGATATTTTCCTTCCTTCAGGTGTGTTTACACATACATCGATTTCGTTTGTGATTTGCCAGCGAAGAATTTTGATTGATTCAATATAAACAGAGTTAAAATTAAGAAAACCTTATAATAGTCAGCTCTCTCATTCAATATGCAAAAAAATAAATTATTATTGTAGATCGGTATCCTTCTATTAAAATGATTGGTTGATAAATTTATTATTCAATATCAGTTTTCATGGCATTATTTTTTTAATGTGCTTACTTAAGTTGATATTTAAAAAATGCAATTTTTTAGTAAGTTTCTCTATCACTTTTCTTTCAAGCATTTGATCAATTATTTATTTTGCACAAATTGTAGACAGTTATGTGAATACTTCCCCAAAATTATTTCAAAGATAATTATTTGTTACTAATACAGAGTAAATATAATTACTCAAAATAGAAATATGGCTGTAAGATACAATATTGACGAAAAATATGGAATAACTTTTATGAAAATTAAGAAATAAAATTGTTTTTCAGTATTTTGGAGGATTATATTATTTCCATGACTCTCTTTTTATTTAACTTTAGGTAATTTGTTGGTGTTCTAGAGTTACTTATAATTTTTTTTGTAAATATGATAGATTTACTTATTTTATGCGTTTGTTTTATTAGGTTTGAAAGTCAATATTTTGTGTTCTTTATGCTATATAAGATAAAGGGGGCTGAAGTACCTTTTTGAAGATGCTATGCAGCATTTTTTCTTTATATATCAGTAAAAGTTGAGAATCATTTTATTAACGTCTCTTCCATTTGAAAATAGAGATCTTAATTGCTTTTTTATACCTTATAGCTGTTTTATAGAAAAATAATACACTATTTTATGGTTTATTTATTAGGATAGATTTATTTTAGATCGATGTTTTTATTCGCTACCAATTTTATTTTTCAAGTTTATTTATGAGAGATATAATAAAAATCCGGTAAGGAATATTTAATTTTTATGTTTATTTAAATAATATATAAGTATATATTATTATGTTGACAGTTTTTAATGTTGTAGTTATTTAAAATTTAATTACATTTTAAATTATTTATAAAATATCTATTATATGATTTTTAAATTAATTTGTTTTTTAATATTTATTATAATAATAAATTTAACAAATTCTTATTATTTTTAAGTATATTAATAACAATGACAAAATATTACTACTGATATCTTGAGATATTATAGTGTAAAAGGAATATTTTTATCATTTATTGTTTTTGCATCTTTACATGTAATACATAATGTGTTATATTGTAATAACAAAATTACATATAATATTTTATTATGTCTGATTATATAAATGATTAAATATAAGTTTTGTTTTTTATATATGTGAATATTCCTTCATTTTTTCAGTGAAGAAAAAGAGGAGCAAAGAAAGCTATGTTTAAAATATTTAAAAATCGTATATGTTCATTCACTTTTACACTATTTATTCTTTTTTTTGTACAAACTATAGAAGGAAATACAAGTTTTGTAAAAAATAAATTTCAAGAGAGAGTGGAAATTACTATTTCTACACTAGAAAAAAATGTAGCTATTAAAGCTGTGGATAGAGTTATTATTAAAGGCGTTGAGGAACAAGATGGTATTGCTTTAGGGAAAGCTGAAAAAGCTTCTGCTTTTTCAGGTTCCGCTTTTTGGGGGGGAATAGGTATTTTATCACTTCTTACTTCTTTATGTACTGGGGATGTATTAGGTGCTATTTTATCTCTTTGGGGAATATTCGTTACACTTTAGTAGAAAGATCATCGATAAAGTCGATGACTTTTTTGTTCATTTCATTATATTGAAAAAATAAATACTTGAAATCATTTATACTGTATTTGATGATAAAATCACTATTCTTAATACTCAATGTAGCTTTTATTAGCATTATTAAATTTTAAGATTATACGTTTATGTTTTTTTACAAAGTAGTGTAACCAGATTTTTTTACAGTTTATGGTTATTTCCTAGTAATAAGGCTAGTATACTCATTATTTTTATCAGCCTTTTAATATTGTCTACCTTCTCTCATATGAAGATTATTCATCAAAGGTATCTTTGATCCTTTTTAAATTTTTTTATCTTTCATAAGGGGATAAAATAAAAATATCCCTGTATTCATGGCTCTCATGCAATAAGAAAAATGAGAAATTATTATTTATCATTTCAAATTTGTTGATGTTAAATCCATTAAAAGTATTTTTTACGTATAACAAGTTGTGTTCGTGTATGGATAAAATTATTTAAAAAAGAGTAAAAATTCTTCTCAATGAATTATCTCTAAGGCTCAAGGGCTGTTGTAATATTGGCAAATAAAATGATGATCCGGTTTGTATCCTTATAGAGTAAAGATAGTGATACACAATGAAGCTTATACCATCTCATGGGGCGGTTTATATTGTAGCATTTACGGGCCATATTGTGAGAGAGAAGTGGTGATATGCATCGTTGGAAAATGCCTTTATTAAAACAGCAAACCTGAATTTGTCATACAAGTGTATTCTGGTTGTTCTGTCGTGTCAGGAAGGGATATTGTTAAGTAAGGTAATTAAGGAGTGTTTATAGCTTAGCGGAAGAAGGGCAATGAAGTAAAAGGTCTTGTTTAGCACGAAGACGTGCAATCCATTGATCTTCACGAATAGCAGTATTATGTAGTGTAATGAGTTCGTTTTTTTTAATTTCAGCTGTGACTGTTGCTTTTTCTAAAAGACCACAAGGAATGGCATGGTGAGTGCGTGCTTCTGCGATGTTCATTATCCAAGCGCGATAAGTATAAAGACCGATAAAGTCTAGCTGATCACCTGGATGTAAATCTTTTTTAGCAACAGCACAGACTTCTACTACGGGATGGCTAAGAGGAGCCATATCTTTTTTGCCATAAAGCATAACGCGTGCGCAGGTGAGGGGAACTTCCATTGCTGTTAAATGATAGGGGCGGTGAAAGGTGAAGTAAGGCCCCTGACCAATTTTTAAATCTTCCATACGTTCGCGTAAACGTGGGTGTGCTATTTCTGCAATGACAAAGACACCTGGGGAAACACCTTGACCTGTTGAATAATCCACAACACCATATTGCTGCAAAATGCCTCCATCTTGTTTGGGGATAAGCACTTTGTTTAAATCTTGTAACGTCGCTTGTGGTCCATGCATTCCTGGGCAATCGGGGAGAAGTCCAGTGGCATTGGCAATAGCGGCCATTTCAACCATCGTTTTGGAACCATCAATAAATTCAACCAACATGCGCACATTCATATTACGCCGGAATGCTTCTTCTTCGTAAGCATCAGGTGTAGCATCAAAGAGCAGAGGATTATTTTTTCCTTTACCCGCTGCGACAATCTTATGTCCAAGGGCTGAAACAAATTCTATGAGTTCCATACAAGAAGTTGGTTCATCTCCAGCACCAAGTGTATAAATGAGCCCTCGTTTTTCTGCTTCATGTTTGAGATAAGCGCCAATTGTAACATCTGCTTCAACATTCATCATGACAAGATGTTTGTTATTCTTAAGCGCTTTGATACCAATTTCTGCTCCTGCTTCGGGATAGCCTGTTGCGTCAACGATAATATCAATTTGTTCATGACGTAAAACAAGGTTAATATCATCTGTTGCTGCAATCAAATTTTTTTCAATGCTTCGCGTGAGAGCATAAGTATTTTCAACTTCACAGACATGTCCATCCTCGCCATAGGCTATTGTAGCGGCATCAAAAATACGTGAGGGCGTCCTAGTGGCTACTGCGGCGACTGTTATACCGTCCATATGCGCAATACTTGATAATAAATCTGTGCCCATTTCACCACAACCAATCAATCCAATACGGATGGGGGGATGTTTTTCTGCACGTTGTTTCAAATCATGCGCTAAACCTGTTAGGTTCACATTGCTTGCCATTCTTTTTTCCCATTTGAAAAATATTCTGCTTAAAAATCTTTCTCATTCATAAGGTGCATTTGTTTTTAAGACAATTAATCTTTTATTCTTGATGCTCTAATCAATGGATTTTATAAAAGCAAGAGGGGTGGTTGCTTTTATCAAATAAAATAGGAATAGTGTTATGCAGAAAAAAATAACAGTACAAGATGTCACCAGTTTTATTGGGAAAGAAGTGGGATTATCGGAGTGGCGTCTTGTTACACAGGATATGATTAATCAGTTTGCATGTGCTACAGATGATCATCAATGGATACACGTTGATGAGGAAAAGGCTAAAAAGACGTCTTTTGGGGGCACAATTGCTCATGGGTTTTTGACATTATCGCTTTTGTCTACGCTCGCTTATGAGGCTCTTCCAGAGTTGGAGGGAAGCACAATGGGGATTAATTATGGTTTTGATAAAGTACGCTTCATGAGTCCTGTGAAAACAGGGGTACGGATACGTGCGCGTTTTGTGTTAGACGACGCAGAAATTCGCCCTTCTGGTCGAGTGGTTTTCCATTATGGGGTTACGGTGGAAATTGAAAAGTTAAAAAAACCAGCTCTTACAGCTCAATGGCTTATTGTTGCTGTTGTGGAAGAAAAACCTTCCAATATCTAGATTATTTGAGTACTTTATTTTATAAAATTTTTATACAATTTTATGAGAAGTTTTTTCAATGGTAATATTGAGAATAATCTATAGGATGATAGATGTAGTGGAGCTATCATAGCGTTGATAGCCATAGCAAATTGCTATCTTTCCTAGATCGTTTTGAAGAGGAGTTTTCTAATGAAGATTGTGCATTGCTTCACGCTTTTGTTGATAGCGTTTTTTTATGGGATCACAGTCCTTACATAAAACAGAATGCTTCAAATGGAATATACTTGCGTTGCAAATTCACGGGCTTATTTTAACGCAACATCTCTCAACGCTCGTTACACCCATTTCGCAATGGCGCCTTGTGAATGGTATAATGATAAAACCATTGAGCACCCCTATCTTATGCTTGTGAAGAAGAAAGCCGATACCATCATATTATACTAGCCCCAATGCTAAGACAGGTCTTGGCGTTTGAGATAATTCATAAGAGGGCATGCCTTCCTTGCTTGCTTGTTTGTTTGTTTGTATCGTTTTTACTCATACGGCTCTTCCCGCTTGTAACGCGCAAGCGAGAGGTTTTGGTTGATTTGATATGGAACAAATTTGGAATGAGAGGATCGTACGGTATTCAGAGTTCTCATTCAATATGAATAACGCCATATTATCATTATAAATTCAATATGTTATCTGAGACTGGGAAAGGTCGTGACCAATGTCTTATTTTAACATAATAGTTTATCATTTTTATGTTAAGAGAGAGTCTCACATGCTGTGAGATCTCTTATTTTACCCCTTTTATATTAAAGCCATTAAAACTATTTTCTTTCATGTTACAAGCGGATGGGGAGAGATAGAAACTGTTTAAGAAAAAAGTTCCTAATTTCTCTATGAGCGTTTTCGATAGGCAAGGGGGGAGTACTTTGGAAAGTGGCAAAGAGGATGATTGTACCGGCATGTGAAATTCTAAATCTTTTAATGTTTTGTTTTATCAAGTTTGTGTACGATTTTATCAGAAGTCCATTGGGTTATAATATTGAGCATGATCAAAAGAATGATGACAATGGTCATGATGAAGGTATTATAGCGTTGATAGCCATAGCGGATTGCCATATCCCCTAAACCGCCTCCACCAAGATATCCAGCAAGTGAGGTGGCTCCTATGAGAGAAATAACCATGACTGTAAAACCTGTAATCAGGCTAGGGAGAGCTTCAGGAATAAGAACATGTCTGATAATTTGAAGACGGCTTGCACCCATAGAGCGGATCGCTTCAATGAGACCGTTTTCAACTGTTTTAAAAGAGAGTTCCGCCATGCGTGCATAAAAGGGAATAGCTGAAATGGTCAGTATAAAAATTACAGCAGGCATTCCTATCCCTCTTCCTACAACGATACGCGTAACGGGAAGAAGATAAAATGCAAGAATAATAAAGGGAATGGCACGAATACTGTCAATGATGATGCTTAAAGGGCGATTGATGAGAGATGAAGCAAAAATTCCTCCACGTGCTGTTGTGTGAAGAAGAAGACCAAGGGGAAGCCCTATAATAAATGCCATAAAAGAAGCACTAAGTGTCATCAATATTGTATCAATAACAGCTTGGGGAAGTTCATGAGACAAAACATTAAACATAGCCTAAGACCTCACAATATCGTCCTTTTTTCGTTAACCATTGAACAGCTTTTTCTAAAGCTTCTTTATCTTCTCCAGGAAGAGCCAAGAAGAGTCGCCCGATGGTTTCATCCTGAACTGTATCAATGCCACCATGCAAAATACGTGCTTTTAAACCACTCTCATTTTCTAGAAGATGAAGAAAAGGTTGCTGAGCAATTTCACCGGCAATATTGATTTCAATGACAGCTTCTCGCCCGATTGGTTTGAGATTTTTCGCAAATTTTTCAGGAAGTTGCGGGGTGACAAGCTTGAGCATGGCTATGGTTGTATCGTCTTGCGGTGATGTAAAGATGTCTTTCACACGTCCTTCTTCCACAATGTTCCCCTGATTAAGAACAACAACGCGATGCGCTATGGTGCGCACAACTTCCATTTCATGAGTGATGAGCACAATCGTAAGATTGAGGTGTTTATTAATATCGGCAAGGAGCTCTAGAATAGATTGTGTTGTTTCAGGATCAAGAGCAGAGGTGGCTTCATCTGATAACAATATTTTAGGATTAGCCGCGAGCGCACGAGCAATGCCAACGCGTTGTTTCTGCCCCCCAGACAATTGTGCCGGATAGCAATATTCTTTCCCAGATAACCCAACCAATTCAATCAGTTCAAGGGCACGTTTGTGGCGTTGTTTTTTACTTACACCACTTAATTTAAGCGGCAATGCAATGTTATCAAGAATATTTTGCGATGAGAGAAGATTGAAATGTTGAAAAATCATCCCAATTCGTTGACGGTAAGGCGCCCATTCTATCTCTGATAGATTTGAAATATCAACACCTTCAAAAAAAATGGACCCTGCATCAATCTTCTCTAACCCATTTAAGCAGCGGATAAGTGTTGATTTTCCTGCTCCACTGCGCCCAATAATGCCAAGGATTTCACCAGCATGGATATTTAAAGAGAGATTATTAATTACCGGAACACCAGCCGTTTTGTTAAAACAACGGCTGATGTTTTTTAAGGAGATAAGAGTAGGTTTTTCCATTCACAATTACTCGGATATTTGGCACAATTACCAAGATGTTTGGGCGGTTTTGCCAAAAATCTCTTTGATTTTTGCGCGGATAAGATCGTTGTTGTAAGCGGCGACTAATTTTTTTACCCATGGCTCATCTTTTTCGCTCGTGCGTACAACGATGATATTATCATAAGGATTATTTTTTGCGCTCTCCCATGCGACCACATCTTTTTCGAAGTTTAATCCAGAAACAATAGCCCAGTTTGTGTTTATAATTGCAAGATCAAAATCGTCAATAGCTCGCCCTAACATGCCGGCATCGAGCTCACGAATTTGCAGATTTTTAGGATTTTCGATAATATCAAGTGGAGATGCAAGAATATTATGAGGATCTTTTAACTTAATGAGACCTAAAGAATTGAGAAGAAGTAAGGCTCTTCCACCATTAGATGGGTCATTCGGAATACCAACATGTGCACCATCACGAAGATCTTTTAAGTCTTTTATTTTGTGTGAATAAACACCGATTGGAGCAATAAATGTATAGCCGACAATTGAAAGTTTATAGCCACGTTGTTTCATTTGTTCATTAAGATAAGGGGCGTGCTGAAAAGCATTCGCATCGATCTCTCCTGCGTTAACAGCGTCATTAGGCAAAGCGTAATCAGAAAAATAAACGAGTTCAATATCTAAACCGGCTTTTTTAGCCTGTTCAGCAGCAGTTTTCCAAATAATCGCATCCCGCCCTTCCATAATACCAAGTTTGATTTTTGATTTGTCTGTAGCCATGACAAAAACCGTAGATAAAAAAAGTGCAAAGAGAGAGAGGAATAATCCTATAATCCGACTACGAGAAAAAATTTTTAATGTCATGTACTTTTAACTTTCTTTTCTAGGAGATTTTTTGAGGAAAGTTTCAATATGCTCTGTATTTTTTAGGCAGATTTAAAGTTATACAAGCTTTATAGAATATTCAATCACTTTTATTTTAAAAGAGTATTATTTTTCTTTCTATTTTTAGTAGTTTTGGGGGCTTATCATCATTCATTCTCAGAAATTCAGGCAATCAATTCTTCTATTGCAATCATTTGTTTAGGGAACCAATGACACTTAAAAAACTTCTTTAAGAGACGATTGGTTGAAGAACCGGACAATCAGATGATGCTTGAGCCGTAAATTCATGAGGAACATACTGCGCAATCAAGATCAAAAATTCGTGTTCGTGTAGGCGATAAAGAGAGATTTTGTTGCAAGGTTGTGTGGTCTTTTTGGTGGGAAATAAAGGTTGCTGATCACTGGATTTAAACGCGGCAAATTTTTGCAAAGGCGAAATTTTGCCCTTCACATATTTTAGAGAGGAAGAAAAATAATGTTAAGAAAGAAATTTTTATCAACAACAATGATTTTATGGGCTTTAGGAGCGTCAGGGGTGGCAGTGACTGCTTTTCACGCGGAAGCTGGAACCATTGCAGGAACAGTTGCTCGTGTTGCATCAGGTCAGGTATCTTTACGCACAGGTCCTGCGACAGCTTATAAAGTTATCACAATGGTTCCAATGGGAGCAAAAGTGCAAATTTATGGCTGCCTATCCAATAAAACTTGGTGTTCTCTTGGTTATCATGGAAAAGTTGGTTGGGCATCGGCACGTTATGTCAATGTCAACGATGTTCCTACCATTGCTTTTAAAAAGATGCCAGTAAAGCCAAATGCTAGGATAAAATCGCCAAAAGTAAAAAAAGAAAAAGTAAAACAAGTTGTTTCCGATTTTAGAGCTCTTCCGGCGATTCAAAAAACACGGAACAATATGCAAAAATTTTACAGAACAGATGTGATTATCGATTCTACAGGTGTCAAAAAAAGGGATGAACGAACAATTTTAAATCCGTCGCCAAAAGCACAAGAAGTCTCTGTAAAGCGCGTGAATGCTTATAACCCCTTGTTTCCGGATAATGTCAATTACAAAAATTTTGAACGCAATGAAACGCGTTACCGTGTTGTGACCTATCCTGCTCGATAAGGGTAGAGTTAATTTCACAACCGGAATGACAAAAAGGATTAGCAACATGAAGCAAAAAATGCTTATGCTGCTGATCCTATTGTACCGTAAAATGGCATTAAGGCGGCAATGCTTAACTTAAGGCAGCGAGGTATTCATGGATATTCAGAGTATTGTCAATACCCCGAATTACAGTCCTTTAAAAGGGCGATATGAATCCTCAGCAGGGAAGATTTTACTGAAGAGAAGCCGGACTTTTGACAGACCGGCTAGGGCTCTTCATCCTTTCAGATAGGGCATTAATTTACGGACTTAGGCTTTATCAAATTGCGAGAAATGAGCAATTCAGCAATTTGAACGGCATTCAATGCTGCTCCTTTTCTTAAATTATCGGCGACAACCCAGAAAGCTAAACCATTTTCAACGGTGATATCTTCACGAACACGGCTAATAAAGGTATCATCTTCTCCTGTACATTCATAAGGTGTGGTATAGCCACCATCTTCGTGTTTATCGATAAGCTGACAACCGGGAGCATCGCGCAGAAGCGCTTGTGCTTCAGATACGCTTAGTGGTTTTTCAAATTCAACATGAACAGCTTCGGCATGACCGATAAAGACAGGGACCCGAACAGCAGTGGCCGTTAACTTAATCTTCGGATCGAGAATTTTCTTCGTCTCAGCAGTCATTTTCCATTCTTCTTTTGTATAACCATCTTCCATGAAAACATCGATATGAGGAATGACATTAAAGGCAATGCGTTTAGTGAATTTTTTTGATGTAATTGGGTCAGCAACAAAAACTGCACGTGATTGTTCGAAAAGTTCATCCATTCCTTCTTTACCAGCTCCAGAAACAGATTGATATGTAGAGACAACAACACGTTTAATGATTGCAGCATCATGGAGTGGTTTTAAAGCTAAGACCAGTTGAATTGTCGAACAATTAGGATTTGCTATAATGTTACGTTTAGAAAAGGCATTTATAGCTTCGGCATTGACTTCAGGGACGATCAACGGAACATTGGCATCATAGCGCCACGTGGAGGAATTATCGATGACAACACAGCCGGCAGCAGCGATTTTAGGGGCGTATTCTTTGGAAATGCTTCCTCCCGCAGACATAAGACAAAAATCTGTGTCAGAAAAATCGTAAGTATCCAATGCTTTTACTTTTAAAGTTTTATCTCCATAAGAAACTTCTTGTCCTAATGAGCGTCGTGATGCTAGAGGGACAATTTCATGCGCAGGAAAACCACGTTCCTCTAAAATTGTAAGCATTTCACGACCAACATTTCCGGTTGCGCCGACAATTGCAACTTTAAAACTCATTTTCTATATACTCCTCATGTCTCTCCACTTTTATTCCTCGTGCTATACTCAGGAGAGAGTGAGTTGGTCAAGGAACATCATTAAATTATATTTTTGATTTTCAACAACTCAATTTTGTGTACACCAATCATCATCGTCAGCACAATAAATTGTTTTATTTCAAATGATACGTTTTTTTAATCTTTCAGAATTGAAAAATTGAATATTGTACGCTAAACTATTAGCTCGTTAGAGAGCACTTTCATTAAGTGAATTCCTTATCTTCTGTCAATGTTTACCTTCACACTTTTGAATTTTTTAAGGATAATATGATGTATCGCGTTGGTGGAATCTTTTAATACTTTATCTGTTAAGTGTTGAATTATTTGATCTTCTCCCTACGCCTTTAAAAGCGAAGCTTCCTATTCAGTCTGTAAACAGCCAGATTCTAGCGGTTACTTTTAGCGGCTTCCCATTTTTCACTTGAAACTTAAGGCTTAACAAGCAAGCCTAAAAATATTAAAAAAGACATTTAACATCTAAAAACATTTGAATGTTTCAAGGAGGTATGCGTGCTTCATATCCTTATACCTTAAATGATAGAATTTATGGCATAACAAGATAAACTTAAGTATCCATTATATAAATAAATTCTTATGAAAGTTATACATATAGTTTTTTCGTGTCTGTTTTTTACTTTAATCCTGTTATGCTATAAAATATCTTCATTTGAAGTATGGTGGTATAAGATCTTTAAGCTTTCTTGATATATTTAAGTGTTTTTTAGTGTGTGGGAATATTCGTAGACTTGTTTGGTGAGCCTTTGGCTTCAAGTGAATCATATGAGTGGAAAGCCGTTGAACATCCCCATATTTATGTTTAATAAAAGAGAAAGTTAGCACCATCATACATTTTTCCAGTACCCAATGTTGCTACAGCTCTTGGTATGTGAGATAATTCAATAAGAGTATGCCTTTTTGTACATTTTTACTCATACGCCAACTCTGCTTGTAATGTGCAAACAAGTGATTTTGATTGATTCAATATAGAACAAGTTTGAAATGAAAGAGATTTACGATATTTTGGATACTTATTCAATATATATATATAACGGTTAGATTATCATTATAAATCAACGCGCTATTGCTAAGTTAAACTTGTTAGAATTCGGACTATTTACAGACCAGATTAGATTTAAGAACTTTCGTTCTCATGAGGTGTGGGAAGACAGTTACAATTCTTGTCAATGTTCTTGTCAATATTATTGAGGACTTTTATTATATTTGCAGTGAATTTATGAAAATAAGGGATCATTTTTTTCACCAGAAATCAACTGCAAAATAGCTCTTTGTTTTTTGCGGGTCAGCATTCTGAAACTTTTCAAAAGTAAATATTCTGCTTTGCTTTCTATTCTGTCATTACAATGATAGAGGGTGCCTTCTTTTTTCGTGTTATCAGCATAAAAGAAGAAAACGGGAACATCTAATATATGAGCAATTTCTTGTAAACGTCTTGCACTTACGCGATTTAAGCCTTTTTCATACTTTTGAATTTGTTGAAACGTTACGCCCAAATGACTCCCTAATTGTTTTTGAGAAAAAACCATGACGTTTCTTCTAAAGCGAATTTTTTTGCCTAAAGAAATGTCGTAAAAATGTAGATTTTTGGCTTGCACTTGATGCCCCCTCCGGTTGCGAGCGCCCTCGCATTAGTATTCCGGTGTCTGGCAACACATTGATTTATAATAATAAATCATCCTTTTTCAACTTGAATCATAACTCCGAATATAGTAAGATTTTCTCATCACAAACCCTCTCAGATTGAATCAATTAATATCACTTGCTTGCACGTCAAAAGCGGGGCTGGTGTGTGGGTAAAAATGAGGAAAGAAAGGAGTAAAAATGCCTCTTATGAACCGTCTTAATGCAAGGGCTGTCGCAACATTGGGGGCTGGCAAATATAATGATGGTGCCGGCTTGCTTCTCCATAAGCGTAAAGATGGTGGTGCTCAATGGCTTTATCGTTATACCATTCATGGTCGGCGCCGCGAAATGGGCTTGGGTGCGTTGCGAAATGTTTCTTTAAAAAAAGCCCGTGAATTAGCAAATCAATGGCGTTCTGTTTTGCATGAGGGGCGTGACCCCATTAAAGAACGTGAGAAACAAAAGCGTGAGGCAATAAGTAATCTCCATTACCTAAAAGACATTGCCTTAGATGCTTTTGAAAGTCGTAAAGCTGAATTAAAAGGAGATGGCAAGGCTGGGAATTGGTTTCTACCTTTACAACTTTATATTCTCCCCAAATTAGGCTGTATTCCTATTTCAGAAATTACACAAACAGAGATACGTAATGTTCTTGCTCCCATATGGCATACAAAAGCTGCAACAGCAGAGAAAGCAATAAATCGTCTTAATCTTTGTCTTAAACATGCGGCTGCATTAGGATTGGATGTTGATTTACAAGCAACAATAAAAGCACGCGCTCTTTTAGGGAAGCAACGCCATAAAGCACAAAATTTACCTGC
This sequence comes from Bartonella sp. AS69XJJH, assembly GCF_042195585.1. NCBI lineage: Bacteria > Pseudomonadati > Pseudomonadota > Alphaproteobacteria > Hyphomicrobiales > Bartonellaceae > Bartonella > Bartonella sp. AS69XJJH. The sequence goes on from NZ_JBHIOO010000013.1 coordinate 48,400, forward strand.
AATGGATTGGAAAGATGTGCCTTCCTTTTATCAGTCACTCTGCAAAACAACAACCATGACACAACTGGCTTTGCGTTTACTTATTTTGACAGGTGTTCGTACACGCCCTTTGCGTTATATGCGTGAAGATCAGATTGATGGGGATATATGGACTATCCCTGCTGAAAGTATGAAAGGACGACGCGATGCTACAGAAGAATTTCGCGTTCCTTTATCATCAGAAGCACTAGAAGTGATTAAACAAGCACGCCTTTTATCTCGCAATGGATTTCTTTTTTCTGCAACCGGTCGCGGTCCTCTTGCACAAAACAGCATGCTACAATACATGAAAAAAACTGCTCTGGAAGCTTGCCCCCATGGTTTTCGCTCTAGTTTACGTGATTGGCTCGCAGAAACAACCAATGCCCCTTATGAGGTCGCTGAAACCATTCTAGGTCATACGGTAGGGGGAAAAGTGGAGCGTGCTTATCGTCGTACAGACTATTTAGAACAGCGTCGTATTTTTATGGATAGATGGGCTTCTTATATCACTGGTCAAAACAATAAAAGTTGTGGATAGCTCTATGTCTCCATTTTCCTTGTTTTATCCATAACGGATAATACAATCACAAATTATTGCTTATCTTGATAAAAAATCACAAGATATTGTTTTTTTGCTGGAAAAGTTTGCTACGAATTGCTATTTATATATAGTTAATAAACAGTGATTCTATCATTTAATATAGAGGGGATTTCATGATTCCAAATGAACCACTCCTCACAGTACGTGAGAGTGCAAAACTACTTAATATAAGCGTTTCAACACTTTGGCGGCGGGTCGCTGATGGCTCGGTACCAAAGCCTTTAAAGATTGGTTCCTTAGCGCGCTGGTTACAATCTGACCTTTGCGATGTAATCGAAAAAGCAAAAAACCAACGTGGCAACGACACCGCCTAAAGAAAACTTCGCCTTATAGGACAGACAAAGTATTTCGACTTTCGCAAATCCCGAAATAACAGAATCTGTCCTGTAATGCAAGTAGCAGGAAGGGATTTTATGCATTTTACAAATGCTACAACAAGCAATGCTTATGCATTGCATACAACAGCTCAAAAAATTACTTGTGCATTACGTGGAGTTTGGCATGGATATTATGGGATAGCCCGTTGTCCTGCTCATGATGATAGGCTGCCTAGCTTATCCCTTTCTCATGGACATGATGGGCGTCTCTTACTCACTTGTTATGCTGGCTGCTCTTTTAGAGAGATCATACAAGCGCTCATCAGAATTGGCTTGCTTGGAAAACAAGCCTTTTTTGATAAAGCTTATGATCAGACGCTTTCTTTATCCAAACAGAAAACAGAGAGAGCAAAAGCAATTTGGCAACAATGCCAACCAATCAAAAATACTTTAGCAGAAACCTATTTACGTATGCGGGGTATTACATGTGATTTGCCTGCTGATTTACGCTTTCATAGCAAGTGTCCACACCCATTAGGGATTACACTGCCCGCGTTGGTGGCTCTTGTTAAGGGTGTTGGCTCCTTTGCTATTCATAGAACCTTTTTACAAGCCAATGGCTGTAAAACAGATCAAAAACCAGCAAAAGCCATGTTGGGGTCTGTCATGGGCGGTGGGGTGCATTTAAGTCAAGCCAATCCAAAACATCTGGTCATTTGTGAAGGCATTGAAACGGGTCTGTCTCTTCTGTCTGGGTTGTTATCAGAGCCCGTTGATTTATGGGCGTCACTTTCAACCCTATGAAAATGCAAAATAGATATAAAATATCTATTCTCATAGTACCTATTGAAGAAACAGTAAAAATGCATTATATTAGAACTACTTTGTAACACATTAAGTGGTCGTAAAATGGCTGAGACAACATTTACCTTTCGCGTCGATAATGTATTAAAAAATGAATTTTCCAAAGCAGCAAAGGCGTGCGATAGATCTGGTGCACAATTATTGCGGGATTATATGCGCGATATCGTAAAAGAACAAAAAGAAAAAAATGCACACGATTTATGGTTTCGGGAACAAGTTCAATTAGGGATAAATTCTGCTAATGCAGGTGATATAATATCTTCTGAAGAAATCGAAGCAGAAGCAAAGGAATGGCGCTTAAAAACACAAAGTAAACTCGATAGATCAACTTTATGAAGCTAATTTGGACACAAGTAGCACACGTTGACCGCAAAAAGATCCGTGAATACATATCACAAGATAATCCTTCTGCTGCCTTAAAGTTTGATCAACTTTTATCTGAAAAAGTAGAAAAACTTGTTAAATTTCCTACTCTTGGTCGTTTAGGACGAATTGTAAATACACGTGAACTTATTGTACATTCAAATTATATCATGATTTATGATATTTCAAATGGCGTTGTGCGTATTTTACGTGTGCTTCATACAAAGCAAAAATTTCCTTAATCAACGGTATTTTTATTTATTTAGTAATTGAAGCAAATTATTTTCTACAATACTGCGCTCCGTATCAGTAAATAATGATAAATTATTATTTTTCTAATATTGCGAATATGATTAGCATAATCACTTTGCACACAGCTTAGTTTCTACTCGTAAAATGAAGATGACACGCTTCATAAACGACGTCTTATTGTCAATGATGTGACGGTTGAAAAGCTTGGGGAATTGTTAAAAGAAACCCCCCGTGGTCTCTTAATGGTGCGTGATGAGTTATCTGGTTTCTTAACAGATATGGAACGCAAGGAATATCAAACAGACCGTGCCTTTTATTTGGAAGCTTTTAATGGAGATGGTCAATTTACTTATGACCGTATCGGGCGGGGAACCATTTTTATTCCCAATGCAACTCTTTCAATTATAGGAGGCATTCAACCCTCTCGCATTCTGCCCTTTATACGCAATGTTTTATATGGCAAAGGCAATGATGGTTTCTTACAACGCTTTCAAATGCTTGTCTTTCCCGATGAGACAAAAGATTGGAAATGGGTTGATAGACCTCCTAATCAAGAGGCATGGAAAACTTATGAAGGGGTATTTCATTCTCTTTATGATAAACCCCTTGGTTCACCAGAACACCCGCTTGTGATGCGCTTTTCTGCTGAAGCGCAAGAGATCTTTCGTGAATGGATGCAAAAGATTTTTAAAGAAGCCAAAGAGAATAACCTTTCTGAAAGTTTACAAGCGCATCTTTTGAAAATGCCCAAAACCATAGTAAGTCTTGCGTTGATTTTTGAATTGACCGAAGGGGGGCGTTTTGAAATCAATAAAGATGCCCTTCAAACAGCGTTGCGTTGGGAAAAATATTTGTTAAGTCATGTCAAAAGGCTCTATGCGGCAGCGGATAGCTTAGCAACAGAGGGGGCAAAATTGATTGTCGAGCGCTGTGATCATTTACCCGATGTTTTTACTTTACGTGATATTCATCAAAGAAGTTGGACCAGTTTAACAGATAATAGAGCCGTTAAGCAAGCTTTAGAGCTCTTATGTCGCTCCAATCATATTCGTCAAATAGCAAGCGAAAATAGCTCTCAAGGCGGTCGTCCTACCATACGCTATGAATGGCACCCTTTCGTTAAAAACAACAGCATAAAACAATGAAACGCTGATAATTTTTTGTTATCCTTAAAACCTTCAAAGATCTTATCGTATCAACATATCACGAATGATCTTTGAGGGTTTTTGTTTTATAAAGTAACGTTTAAACCTTGTGTCAACACTATCCAAAATTAATCTCTATAAGTTTTGAAGAGGTTTTGAGTTTTGACGGTTGCTGCTTTTATATAAAAAAATAGCAAAAAATAAAAACTTTATATTTCAAGTGGTTAGTATTTTACAGATCTTCAAAAAACAACCTATATTGACATTACAACCTATAAATTCAACTAATAATATACGTTTTGAGGGGGTTTTGACGATTTTTATACCTTCAAAACCTATCTATAAAATAATTCATAAAACTTATCAAAATACTCATTCTGATATTTTAAAGCCCATGGTGCATTTGTCTTGATGAATACGTGAAACGAACAGCAAATTTCACTATTTTGCTGATCTGACCTCTCTCATGGGCTGTGGATAAACAGCCTTCAAAAAACCTTTTGAAAAAAATTTATCCGCTTTTGAATAACTTTACCTCTTCTGATACTCGCTATTTGTCCTAAATGGATTTAATTAACTTCATTTCGATTCTTTTGAAGAGAATTAATCAATAGAATATATTGTTATGGAGTTTATTCTTTATGCTTCGCCCTCATCATTCCGATAATGAACATGTCTCTTTACGCTCTCTCTTAGAATATTATCGTCAACAAGCAAAATCACCCCGTGAATTGGGAACGCTGTTTGAAAACCTTGTAAAAGCTTATTTATCTGAAGACCCTTTACAAAAGCAGGAATACGAAAAGGTTCAAACCTATTGTGAATGGGCGCAAGAGCGTAATGAAGATGGAACGGATATTGGTATTGATCTGATCGCTACAATCCGTGATCAAGGAGGATATGCGGCTATTCAATGTAAATGCTATGATGCTTCTCATTGTATTAAAAAAGAGGATATTGATAGCTTTATAGCAGCTTCTGGCAAAAAGATCTTCACCCGTCGTATTCTGGTTGATAGCACTGAAACAGATTGGAGTGACAATGTTGAACTGACTTGTGAGGGGCAAGAGGTTCGTATTCAACGCATAAACCTTTTTGATTTAGAGAACAGTCAAATAGATTGGGGGTCGTATAAAGAACAAGGACAAGCCGTTCTTAAAGAGCAACCCAAAAAAAAGCTTTTAGATCATCAAAAAGAAGCCCTTGAGAAAGTCTGTGAAGGTTTGCAAGAAACAGACCGTGGCAAGCTGATTATGGCATGTGGTACGGGCAAGACTTTCACCAGTTTGAAGATAGCAGAGACCATAGCAGGAAAAGGCAAGCGTGTGTTGTTTTTGGTGCCTTCCCTTGCTTTGATGTCACAAACAATCCGTGAATGGACCCTTGATACAGAAGTGCCCTTGCG
>NZ_JBHIOO010000014.1:0-42693 GCF_042195585.1 Bartonella sp. AS69XJJH
AGAATTTACACAAACATTGTTTGCGTGGATGGGTGGTAAACACTATCTACGTAAGAAAATTATACCGATTTTAAATAGCATTGACCATGAAACCTATGTTGAACCATTTTTAGGCTCTGGTGTTATTTTCCTCAATAAAAGACCAGCAAAATATTCCGTGATTAATGATTTGAATGGAGAGATCACGAATCTGTTTCAATGTGTTCAAAATGACTTTGATGATTTAGCCAAACGACTAGAATGGTTTGTTTGTTCAAGACAGTTGTTTTTTGAACTTGCGGCTATTGAACCAGAGAGCCTCTCCAAAGTTGAAAGAGCCGCACGTTTTTTGTTTCTCCAACGTTGTGTGATGTATGGGAAAAAAGATTATGTCTCTTTTGGCTTTGGAAGGAAAAAGCCTACATTATTTAATCCCGATAAGCTGTTATCAAGGATGCGGCGTGTTAGACAGAAGCTTCTTGATACGACAATCTTAAATTTGTCGTGGGATCGGGTTATTGAGCTTTTTGATGCACCCGACAGTTTATTTTATTTAGACCCGCCTTATCTTGTGAAGAAGAAGTGTTACAGCTCTGGGAATTTTGTTGGAGATGATTTTGTGAACATGGCAAAAGTTCTCAAAGGGATCCAAGGTAAATTTGTCTTGAGTCTGAATGATTGTGATGCGGTTCGAGAGATTTTTAGGGATTTTGACTTTTTAGAATTAGAGACCCTTTGGACAGCAGGTACAGCTAAAAAAACACCCCGAAAAGAACTCTTGATTCGCAATAATTAGAGAGACGGTTGCAAAATCCTATTCCCTCACTTTTATTTACGTATCCCTCACTTTAAAAATATATGAAGTATCAATAACTTAATAGCAATATCAAGCTATATGGTGGGCGTGACAGGGATTGAACCTGTGACCCCTACGATGTCAACGTAGTGCTCTCCCGCTGAGCTACACGCCCATTTATTGATGTTGCATACACCATATAGAATACCAAACGTCAATGCCTAATTTCATTTTCTCTTTCAACAGATGAAAATAACTTTAAAAAAATACTTTTTAAGCAGCGATAAGGATCTTTTCAACCTCATTGACGAGTTCACGTAAGTGAAATGGCTTAGAGAGAACCTTTGCATCAGGAGGGGCATCGCTATTTGAATTGAGTGCTACCGCTGCAAAACCTGTAATGAACATTACTCGTAAATCAGGGTCAATCTCAGTAGCACGTCGTGCGAGTTCGATACCATCCATCTCTGGCATCACAATATCAGTCAGGAGAAGGGAAAATGGCTCTTCTTGTAAACGTTCATAGGCGCTAATACCATTATCGAAATCGGCGACTTCGTAGCCTGCACGTTCTAGGGCTTTTACGAGAAAGCGACGCATATCGTTATCATCTTCTGCGAGCAGGATTCGTTTCATGATTATGTTCCAATGGCTCCATTTGTCAGAGTTTTGCCGCATCAATTATACAATATAGAGTATTTATAAAAAAGATGGTAAAACGCTCATAATTGAAATGAATGGCAAAATGGTTAATTCTTACATTCTTATTCAGAATACAGCATAATCGTTGTGAGTTGGTTAAATTCGAAATATATGTGATTTTGAAAAAGAAGGGGTTCTCTAAAACTTTTAAAATGATTCATTGCTATCTTTTCTTTTAAATTTGCTGATTGTTATCAGAATTCCATTAAAAAACTTATGAAAACCGTTATTGTAGGGATTTCTTATATTGAGCAATTAGAAGAATATTGTGTTAATTTATTGTTTTTAAAAAGTTCTCCTAAGAAATAGAATTTTTATAGCTATTTGTTTTTATAGAGATTTGTAATGATTATTATAAATGCGCTTTATTTTCAGTTTTTTCTTAAATATAAGAAAACTATTATTTTTATAGATATAATATTAAATTAGCCATTAGTAATATATCAAAAATAGTATTTTGATGATTTACTTATAGATATGTACCATGTTATATTAATATATATTTATTACTTTTATTAATTATATAAAATATTTTTTATGATGTAAATTAATATTGTTTAATGTAATGATATACTTTGTATATTAGTTTTTTTATTAAAATGCGTGGTGAATATTTAGGTCATAGCTAGCCTGTAGAGGCTAGAAAACGAATCATATGAGTGGTTGGAAAGTAAAATCCGTTATATTAAAAAGTATTTGTAGACCCAATGTTCGTAGAAATTTACTTTTTTGATGGGGCGGAGCGGAAATTAAGGTTTAGTTTTATTTTATAGATACATTACTGGGAATAAATGCATCAAATGCTGCCCAAAATTGCTTTTTATAATCTTCATTAACCATAATTGTATCCAGTTCAGCACCTTTAATAGTAATACTTTCTGTCAGACGTGTGTGTTGGCATAATTGCCGTACTTCAATGTTGTTTGCAATATTGTTTTGATTGGCAAGAATAAAGAGTGTTGGGATTCGTAAATCTCCGTGAAGTACATTTCTCTTCATAGAATCAATCGCATTAAATACCGATGCCATCCATTGCGATGTTGGGGGCTTAATGGAAGAGATTGGCACTTTATGCATGTGTTCCAATTGTATATTTTTTTGTTTTGTTTTGTTTAATTTTTTCCCATCTTTCGCTGGTATAAAGCCAAGACCTATATCAGAAAGAAATTGTGTTAATTTATGTTGAAAACCATTCGTTTTATTGCCGAATGGAGCGAAAAGCGGAGAAACACAGAGTAATCTACTAAACTGATGATTAATAAGATCTAATCCGCTAAGTGCTATCAATCCACCTATGCCATAGGTGAGCATAGAGTAAGGAGGCGGACAATTAGGATAAACAATATTTTTAAGAAATTTATATAAGTCATTAAGATCATTATTTATATCAAAACAGTGATGTCGGATTTTTTTTCTTATCTTGAAGGATTTTTTTTCTTGATCAAACCAGTCAAATATTGCTGTATGAAAACCGCGTTTAGAAATTTCATTTATTAATAAAAAATATTTTTCTAAAGCATTTGCGTAGCTTTTGAGAATAACAATTGTTCCTTTAGATTTTTCCACCTCAGGATATGTTATCCCAAAACGAATTTCGTGATCTATTGCTATTTTAAGAGTACCATGATGGATATTAGGAGGAGTGGAACCCCAGTCTATGGGATAAAGAGGTGTTTCCAATTGAAATCCTTTACAGTGTATTTGCTGCTTAGTGCTTTGAGATTTATGTAATGAAGAAAAAAGATTTAAAAAGGGGTATATTTCTTTTTAGATAGTTTTTATCAATTTAGGTCCAAAAGAGTTGAAATAAAGAAAAGCGATTACCAGATAATATGGTGTGGTTGCCATGATGGGACCGCAGGTTCACAAGCAAGTTTGCCATTTGGGAACTTTGTGAATTAATTATTAAGTTATAGTCGCTCTAGAGGAGGGCAATATTATGCGTCAAGTAGATTTTTCACCATTTTATCGTTCCACAGTAGGTTTTGATCATCTTTTTAACTGGTTTGATTCTAGAACACAACCAGATGAAGTTTCTTCTTATCCCCCTTATAATATCGAGCGTTTAACTGAAGATTCTTATAGAATTTCTATGGCGGTTGCTGGTTTTTCCCAAGATGAAATTGATATTGAAACGCATTGTAACCAGCTGATCGTTAAGGGAGATAGAAAGACTAAAAATGATGATAAAGAGCGAGAATTCCTTTATCGAGGCATTGCTTCGCGTGCTTTTGAACGGCGTTTTCATTTGGCTGATCATGTTAAGGTTATTGGAGCAGAACTTGGAGATGGGCTTCTTCATATTCAGCTTAAACGGGAAATGCCAGCGGAATTAAAACCTAAAAAGATAACCGTACAGATGTCACCAGCCATTACAAAAAATGATAACAGCGAAATTATCGTGTAGGAAAATTTAGAAAATATAAGACCGAATAATTATAAATTTTTCTGAAGAATAAAAAACGCGAGACAAAAGGTCTCGCGTTTCGTGTGTTCCTAAGAACGAATCTTATTTTAATGAAACAGCTTATCTCGAATTTATGATAAAATGTTATTGCATATTATTCTACGTTGAAGAAAAAAATCATGTATGTGCAATTGAAATGCATAATAATTCATTTTTTAAGTAAGCTTATTTTTTATTTTATAGAATTTAAAAAATGGTCGGAGCGGCGGGATTTGAACCCACGACCCCTTGACCCCCAGTCAAGTGCGCTACCAAGCTGCGCTACGCTCCGAGTTCGTGTAAAACGATTAAATGACTGTTTCTTTAAAGGCAAGAGAAAAAATAAACAGAATAAAATCTAAAATGCTTTTGCACTTAGAGTTTTTGAAAGTAAAAATTTGGGACATCAATATTTTGTTGTCAGTTCAAGATACGTAATGAATCTATAAAATTCTTTGTGATCATTAAACTTTTAGCTCTATATTTAATAGATGTATGCATTTAACTACTTTTGCAGATTTTGAAGGGGTAAGATTGGTGGCTTTAGGGGTATGAATTGGAGAAGGAGGGGAGCAAATGAATGCGGGAGGTATATTTTTTCCTTATTTAATCGTTACTTTTCTAAAAAGATAAAGATTTTCAAAAGGAGAGGAGTGAATGTATGACATTGAAACATTTTCCTTTGAGTTTTTATAGACGAGGCATTTTGCATTTTATGTGGACAAAAAATTGTAAGTTCTGGATTGTATAATCACAAATCTCATTTTATGGGTATGCGTTTTTATCCAAATAAACAAGATCAGAATGCATTAATTAATGTTTTGTTGTTTTTTTTCTAAAATACCAGATAGAATATTGTAGAGGAAAAACTTTCAAAGTTTCTATTGAACTAAGAAAAGAGTAAACGATGAGCCGTTTTTCGGTAATAAATTTGACGGAAGCAGCAGTGGATCGTGTTAAAGCGATTATGGATGCAAAAGATGCACAGGGTATTCTTGTTGGAATCAAAAAAGGTGGTTGTGCAGGGATGGAGTATACAATTACTCTTGTCAAAGAAAAGGGGATAGATGCGGATGTTGTTGAAGTGAATGGTGCCCGTGTTTTTGTAGCACATGATGCGGTATTATTTTTATTAGGGACGCAGATGGATTATGAAGTGACAACGCTTCGTTCTGGTTTTGTCTTTAAAAATCCTAATCAAGTTTCAGCATGTGGGTGTGGCGAATCGGTGGAACTTCGTCCTGCTACGCAGGATCAATATAAAACAAATTAAGCTGAGCTAAATTATAATTCAGTAATTTTAGGGGAAATTTTTCTTTTAGGGAAGAAATCTACTATTTTTTATCGTTCATTTTTAGCTTGTTTCCAAAGTGCTTCCATTTCATTCAAGGATGCATCAGTGAGTGTTTTAGATTGAGTGGATAGCATTTCTTCAATATAGGCGAAACGATTTCGAAATTTTATATTCGTTTTTTTTAATGCTTTTTGTGAATCAATCGCTAAGTGGCGTGCGAGATTAAGGAGAATAAAGTAGAGATCTCCAAACTCTGCTTCTATTTCTGAATTTTGTTTATTTTTGATGGCTTCTTTGAGCTCTTCAAGTTCTTCTTCTATTTTTTCAAAAACTTTATCACTTTTTTGCCAATCAAAACCTACTCTAGCTGCTGCTTCTTGTAAAGCAAGTGCCTCTTGGTTTGCTGGCTGGATTTGTTTTACTTGTGCGAGTATGCTTGTGGAGGAATTGGTGTTTTTTTCTTCGTGCAATTTTTTTTGTTCAGCCTGTTCTCTTTTTTTTATATATTCCCACTCCTCTTTTATAAATCCGCGTTTTTTTTGCTCGGCATTTCCAAAAACGTGAGGATGGCGTCGAATCATTTTTGCCGTGATTGCATAAACAACATCTTCAAAAGTAAAGCTGCCTTCTTCTTGTGCAAGGATAGTATGATAGATAACTTGTAAAAGAAGATCCCCAAGTTCTTCACAGAGATCCTTTCGGTTTTTTCGTTCAATGGCATCGATGACTTCGTAAACTTCTTCGAGCATATAGGGTATGAGGGATTCAAAAGTTTGTTTTTTATGCCAGATACAGCCACTATCAGCATTCCGTAATGCAGTGATAATTGCAGTGAGATCTTTGATATTTTTTGAGGCTAACATTTGCACTTCCTTTATAAGCAATAGAGCTTATGTTAGATGTCCCAACGTCTATGTAACCACATCCATTGTCCAGGATATTCACGGACCCAAGATTCAACAATACCATTTAACTTTTGCGTAGAAGCAGCTATATCGATATCGTTTTTTTCATCACGTGGAAGTTCTACATGCTCATATAACTCTAAACGATGACGTCCATTAGGCAAACGAATACAACGTGTTGGATAAATATCACAATCATATTGTCGAGCAAGTTTTATAATTAAGGGATTTGTTTTAAGGGGTCTGTTAAAAAATGTTCCCATGATTCCGCGGCGAAATTTTTGATCAACGAGCATACCAACATTTTCACCTTCTTCTAATTTGGCTGCTAATGCCCATGCTGCACCGGCCTTGGAGGGAACAAGATGTCCCATAGAAGTTTGTCGTGCTTTAAGGATTCGTTTGGCAACATAGGGATTATTAGGTGGTCTAAATAATACCGTAACATTAAGATCAAAACTTTGTGCACAAATAGGCAGAAGTTCGAAATTTCCAGTATGTGCAGTGAAAAAAATATGTGGTTTTTTTTCATTTTTTAATCGCTCAAATATTTCAACGCCTTTAACCTCAATGAAACCTGGTTCGTTCGTATGAGGATCAAAATCAAAAATTTTATCAAGAAAAATATATTCGGCTAGGAAACGTCCTATATTTTCCCACATTTCTATTGCAATCGCATGGAGTTCTTGCTCTGTTTTTTCTGGATATGCACTCCTAAGGTTTGCAAGTGTGATTTGATGACGATGTACAAGGGGACCAATTTTTTTTGCTAACCAAGCAAAAAAAGAAATTCCCATTTTGGCAGGAAAGCATTTTAGAATAAATAAAGAACCAAAGAGCAGATATGCCCATAACAAGTAGGATATTTTTTTAGCTATAATTTTAATACGATATATGAGATTTTTAAGAGAAAGCTTCATCATGATTAATCGATTTTAAGGATAATTTTACCAAAAACATCACGGCTCTCCATTCGTTTTAAAGCTGTATCAATTTCATCAAGCTCAACAATTGTATCAATGACAGGGTGTACAGTTTTTTCTGCCATTTTTTGCATGGCGTTTTTCATATTTTCCATACGGCAGCCAAATGAACCGAATATCTTAAGTTGTTGTTGGAATAATTGCATGAGATTGATTGGTGCTGAAACACCAGAGGTAGAACCGCAAGTCACTAAGCGTGCTCCTTTTTTCATACATAACAGAGAACCGTTCCATGTATCTACACCAACATGCTCAAAAACAACGTCAACACCTTTTTTTTGGGTTAATTTACGCACCACACCTTCAAAACGGTCTTTACGATAATTAATTACATGATCTGCTCCAAGAGAGTGTGCTTTTGCAATCTTTTCATCTGAACCTACAGTTGTGATAACTGTACAGCCTATGTGTTTTGCAAGTTGAATGGCTGCAGAGCCAATACCTGAACCACCAGCCTGTATCAGGATTGTTTCTCCTGCTTGTAGTTTTGCGTTATCGAAAAGCATGTGTTCTACGGTACCAAAAGTAATTGGAGCAACTGCTGCCTGCAATTCATCACATTGGGGAGGTGATGGAACTAATAAACGTGCTGGCAAATTGACAAGCTCACACGCAAATCCATCAAGGTGAAAACCGTAGACTCCCTTTACATGACTGCAAAGATTATCCCGCCCTTCATGACAAGCTTGGCATATTCCGCAAGTTTTTGCACCATAAATTGAGACAATCTGTCCAAGTTGGAGATGTTCAACGCCATCTCCTATTTGTATAACCTCACCAGAGGCTTCTGCACCAATGATGAGTGGCATTTTTCTTTTCGCAAAAGCCATGCCACGCCATCCCCATACATCAATATGATTAAGAGCAACGGCTTTTATCCGCACAGTTACTTCACCTATACTAGGTGAAGATGGCGGGGAAATATTGGTGATTTCAAGCCGACGATCATCGAAGAGTTGCAGTGCACGCATTATCATCCCCCTTAAATATATTATTAGGTTAGCGTTATAAAATTTTATTATTAAAGGATTATCCTTTATATGCAGTGATAACAAGACTCATATTTTGACCACCAAATCCAAATGAGTTTGACAAAACCGCATTGACACAGGCTTTACGGCTATGATGAGGAACAACATCTAAAGGGATAGCAGGGTCAGGATTATCATAATTTATTGTAGGTGGAAGTATCCCCGATTGAATGGTTAAAAGCGAAAAAACCGCTTCTATTGCACCAGCAGCAGTTAATGTATGCCCAATCATTGATTTATTAGAAGAGACTGGAATATGCTCTAAAAGATCACCGAATACTGTTGATAATGCAAGATATTCCATTTTCTCATTTTCAGGTGTCGAAGTTCCATGTGCATTAATATAATCAATTTCATTGATGGTTATTTTTGCATCATTTAAAGCTTTGCGAACGGATTCAATTGCTGGTGATGCATCGGGTTTTGAACGTGTACGGTGAAAATCATCGGCGGTTTCTCCACAGCCAGCTAAAATTCCTAAAACTGTAGCATTACGGTTTAATGCGCTTTGAAGAGATTCAAGAACAAAAGCACCTGAGCCTTCTGCCATAACAAATCCATCCCGATCACGGCTAAAGGGTTTTGCTGCTTTTTCAGCAGGATCATTTTGGATTGAAAGAGCAGATAGTAACGAAAAACGGATGAGAGATTCTGCTGAAACTGATCCATCTGTCGCAATTATGAGAGCTCGATTTGTCTCTCCCCGTCTAATAGACTCAACACCTAATTGAATTGCTGTTGCCCCAGATGCACAAGCAGTGGAAAGTGTAACAGGAAGTCCTTTTGTGCCAAATCTTTTTTGAAGTTTTTCTGCAATTGCACCAAATTGTGTGGTTTCAAAAAGCTTTTCATGGAGTTTATCCTTACAGACTTTAAGAAGATGTGCATAAGAAGGTTCATTATTGAATTCTTGCTCTTGATCAAGACTAAAACGTGCGGTCCATTCAAGTTCAACAGGAGGAGCAGCGAGAAAGAGTGGTCCATTAAAATTTTTTTTATCAATAGCAGCTTGTTCCAAAGCTTCTTCAGCAGAAAGATGTGCAAGCTTCTCAGAGAGAGCTGAAGCACCAAGTGTACTTTCTTTGAGAAAATCAATTGTTCCAGCAATATATGTATTTAATCCCTCAACGGGAAAACGTGTTATTTTGTGGATACCGCTTACACCGCTTGTTAATTTTTGCCAATTTTCATGTTTCCCTTGTCCCAGTGATGTGACAATGCCTGCTCCAGTTATTGCTACAAGTGGACGTCCAAAATGATCATGATATTTCACTATAGAAATTCCCCTTCAAATAACTGTAAGACGCACAATACCTTCAGCTCTTTTTATACCGATAGTTGTAACAAATATTTCACGTACTTCTTTAGAAAAAGGTTTTTCATGAGGACTTAATGCTGGAAAACTGTGTTTTTTTTCAATTGAAAGTGCTGCAAGAGCTAGAGCTAGAGGAAATTGTGCTTCCCGCATATAACCAAATAATGTTGTAATGCCACGGTAAGATAGATCAGCATTGTCAAGAGCATTTTTCTCTGCCTTTGTTGCTTCGTGAGCTCCTGAGGCTGCTGAGATGGCTAAGGCAGATTTAGCGCCCGCAGTTTTTAACATTGTTGCAATTGACTCTCTAAGCGGAATTTTGGTTCTATCTGTTTGGTCTGTAATAATTTGGCTAATTTCAGCATAAGCACGTGCGTTGCGTTTTTTTGCATGTTCTCCACTTTCAAGAACTAGGAAGATACCACCAGAACCGGCTATGATACCGCCGCCAGGGTGGATTTCACGATCCCACACTGGGCTCCATCCATTATGGGTTAAAAGACCAGCAAGCTCATGCGCCAACAACATGTCATAACTTTGTGCATTATAGGAACCTCCTACAAGAGCATGGGTACTTTGACCTGATTGAATACGAGCTACAGCAATTTGAAGTGCAGAAAGCCCACAGCCTTCTTCTCCCATAAATGTACGAGATGATCCAGTGACTTTATGAACAATTGAAATGTTTCCTGCTAAAAGGTTTGAAAGTTGTGCCAAAAATAATGTTGGACGAAGTTCAGTTGAAAGAGCAACATTTAACATAGAGGCATGATCGGCAACTGTGCGCGCTTTAGAAAGAATCTGTGTATCAACAGTAATATCACGCTCTCCTCCACTTGCTGCTACGATCATATCCATTGTTGAAGTGAGTTGTTCATTATTTTTCATGCCGGCATCATCAAGAGCAAGACCAGCCGCATAGGTACCAAGACGCTGCCATGTTCCCATTTGCCGTTGATCGCTTTTTTTAGGAATTTGTAAATTCCAATCAATTTCAGGCAATTTATGAACCGTGTAGGGTGAAAACGTTGTACAATCTAGATTTGGTGTACGGATTGGATTATTTAAGAGATTCCAATGTAGATCAGTTCCTTCCCCCAGAGAGCTTATGAGGCCTATACCAGTGATGAATACGGATTGATTATGCATGATGAAAATTAACCTGCCTGTTTTAAGGCAACGAGATCATCAATTTTTGCACAAAGGTTTTTAAGAACAAAATATTCTTCTGTTGCAACGGTACCTTCGTTGACTTCTTGTGTCCATTGTTCTAGAGGGACTTTTATTCCGAAAGCTTTATCAATAGCAAAAACAATATCAAGAAAATCAAGACTGTCAATTCCTAGATCGTCAATTGTATGACTTTCAGGTGTAATTGTATTGCGATCAATTTCACTGATTTCTGCAATGATATCAGCAACTTTATCAAACGTGGAAGGCAATGTAAGGGTTCCTTATTATAGAGTTAGTAAATTCAAAATACATTTAATATTGCTCTTCTAGCCTTTTTTCTCTTTAAAAAAAAGACTTAATCCAGAATATAGCTGTCTTTTCTATAGAGAAAAGAGGTTTACAATACATGAAATACTATATCTCAATATTAAAAAAACTTTGAAATTTTATTGCACATTTATTTTACGAGACTATTTTTTCTATTGGCCGCAAGGACAGCAAGGGCTGTTATATTAACAACTCCCCGTGAAGTTACTGAAGGCGTTAAGATATGGGCGGGACGTGCTGCCCCGATTAAAATAGGACCAACATGGAGTGCATTTGTGAGGCTTTTAACAGTGTTGAGCGTGATATTGGCTGCATCAAGTGTTGGAAAGACAAGCAAATTAGCTTCACTTTTAAGACGAGAATCAGGAAAAACACGATCACGAAAAACTTTGGAAAGGGCAGCATCACCATGCATTTCGCCATCTGCTTCTAAATCAGGGTGTAATTTGGCAAGAATTTCTGTTGCACGTCGCATTTTACGCGCACTTTCCGTGTTTTTAGAACCAAAGTTTGAGTGTGATAATAAGGCTGCTTTTGGTGTTATTCCAAATGCTTCAACTTCTTGAGCTGCCAACACAGTCATTTCAGCGATTTCTTCTGCAGAAGGATTTTCATTAACGTAAGTATCTGTGAGGAAAAGAGTACGTTGTTGAGAGATAAGCAAACTCATAGCAGAAAAACGGTGAACTTTAGGATCAAGACCGATAATTTGTTCAATCAATTCAAGTTGACGTTCAAAACGTCCTTCTAAGCCGCAAATCATTGCATCTGCTTCTTCACGCATGACGGCAAGGGCAGCAATAGCCGTTGTTGATGTTCTCACTACGGTTTTTGCCATTTCAGGCGTAACACCACGCCTTCCTGTATAATGAAAAAATAAATTAACATAATCACGAAAACGTGGATCATCTTCAGGGTTTGTTAATTCAAAATCTATACCAGGACGAATTCTTAAACCAAAGCGTTTTAATCTCGCTTCCACGACATGAGGACGGCCGATAAGGAGAGGCGTTGCTGTTTGTTCTTCAATGACAACTTGTGCTGCACGAAGGACGCGTTCATCTTCACCATTGGCATAGATGACGCGTTTACGTTTTGCTGTTTTTGCTGCAGCAAAAACAGGTTTCATTGTTAAACCAGAAAGAAAGACAAATCGATTGAGGATATCATAGTAGGCTTCCATATCTTCAATGGGACGAATGGCGACACCAGTTGCCATTGCTGCTTTAGCGACAGCGGGAGCAATACGCAGTATTAAACGCGGATCAAAAGGAGAGGGGATCAGATAGTCTGGTCCAAAATTGGGTGGTTCTTTTGAGTATGCACGTGCTACAACATCTGAAGTTTCTTCACGTGCAAGGGCAGCAATAGCATGAACAGCGGCCATTTTCATTTCTTCATTAATTGCACGAGCACCTACGTCTAATGCACCACGGAAGATATAGGGAAAACAAAGGACATTATTAACTTGATTGGGATAATCAGAGCGTCCTGTGCAGATCATTGCATCTGGCCGTATAGAGCGTGCTTCTTCAGGCATAATTTCTGGTACTGGATTAGCTAGCGCTAAAATGAGTGGATTTTGAGCCATTCTTTTAAGATATTCAGGCTTTAAAACACCACCCGCAGATAGACCTAGAAAAATATCCGCATCATCAATAATATCAGATAAAGTTCGTGCGTCCGTTTTTTGTGCGTAATTGATTTTCCAACGATCCATAAGGGTCTTGCGACCTTCATAAACAACACCCTCTAAGTCACTAAGCCAAATATTTTCAACTTTCGCCCCAAGACGAACCAAAAGATTAAGACAAGCTAGGGCAGCAGCACCTGCACCTGAGGTAACTATTTTTGCATTTTCAATTTTTTTTCCTGAAAGATTTAAGGCGTTTAATACAGCCGCAGAAACAATAATGGCAGTTCCATGTTGGTCATCATGAAAAACTGGAATATTCATTTTAGCACGAAGCTTTTCTTCGACGTCAAAACATTCAGGAGCCTTAATGTCTTCAAGATTAATACCACCAAATGTAGGTTCTAAGGTCGATATTGTTTGCACCATTTGTTCTATATCGGAAGCATCAATTTCAATATCAAAAACATCAATATTTGCAAATTTTTTAAATAAAACGGCTTTGCCTTCCATAACTGGCTTTGAAGCGAGTGGACCAATGTTTCCTAAACCAAGAACAGCAGTTCCATTGGATATAACAGCGACTAAATTAGCACGGGAGGTATATTGGGCAGCAAGAGTGGGATCTTCATGAATCGCAAGACATGGTGCTGCAACGCCTGGAGAATAAGCAAGAGCCAAATCACGTTGATTATCAAGAGGTTTTGTTGCTTGTATTTCCAATTTTCCAGGTTTTGGGTGTTGGTGATAAAAAAGTGCGGCACTGTCAAGTTCAGCTTTTGGTGAACTGAAATCACTATTTCGTTTTCTAGACATTTTTATGATATCCAAGTTAGCGTATGTGTATACGAGATGTCCCATCTACGATAAGGTTTTGTCCACTAATAGATCCTCATTTCTCTGAATATCAAAATGCATGAGCATGAGCAAATTTTTCTGGATCGTAAAACCAGTTCGATGATTCTTTTTGTTTGTGTGCATGAATAATTTCATTGATAGCAGCACGATTAGTTTTTTCTTTTCCTTAATAAAACGCGTAAAAATTGATTAGTCTACAAACAAATAAAATATTACTAATGATTACATTACCAAGCCATTATTTTTTTTGCAATGCTTACAAAATAAGGAAAGAAAAGAAGAGTGTTGTCTATTAACTTCATTTTCTTTATTTAAATTTCTATAGGGAGCTAGAAGAAATTTTAAATAACAATTTGCAATTTATAAATTGTTTTTGCAGCTATTTAAAAGGAAATTGGAACTTTAAAAATGAAAGTTGTTTTGTTTATTATTCAATTAAACTCTTAATAATGCGATCTGTACATTTTTAATATACTGACAAATGTGTGTTTTAATAAACGAAAGGTATATCAGAAACAGCTGTAATTGCATGTTTTATACCTAAAGTTCATATATTCCGTATAATGCGTTACTTTATAATTTATAATGAATTATCTCGTATGTTGAGTAAAAAATTTTAATATAATACGATTCATTCATTTCAAATCCACCTATAATAATAAAAAATATTTACTTATATATTTCAAGCTAAGAAAGAAACAGAAATGTTTCTTATAAACTATTTCACAAAAGCACGAAAAATATTGAGAATTAGAAAATAAATAATATTATTATTTTTGTATCTTTATGAAACTATGAAAAATAAAGGGATTAAGAGAAGGATAAGAAAATATGCTTCAGGGGTATTGTTTAGGATATCAAAGAAAACCGCATGCCAATTATTCCAGCCTTTGAAGTACAAAGCTACAGTTGAAAGAAAAGGACTCTACGATGAACCACTAAAACAACTGGAGAGAGAGAAAAAGTGGAAAAAATATTTTTCCACTTTCTTATTTGTTTATTGGATTCGACCACTTGCATGAGCAAGCATAGTATAAACTTTTCCGGTATCTGATATCAGGTATTTGCGAACTGAGTTGGAAGAACCAGAACTGTGCAATATATCACGTAAGAGCTTTTCGAAATCTGTAATATATTGACTCACTGAACGTTTAAACTCAAAATCGCTCATATATTTTCTCTTAATCATTTCAAATATTTTTTGTCCATTTAAAGTATAAAGGCGTTCTGTTACGATATTTTTTTGCCCACGTTGATAATGATCCCATAGCTCAACAATGGCATTATGATTAATAGCTTGCACTATACCAGAGGCTAATGAATTAAGAGAGCTGTTTGCAGGAGATGGTTTTGTTTGCACTGATGTTAAAACATTATCACTAGGGGGAGCATCATAAAACGTTTCTTCACGTGAAGCCCTTTCTAAGAGATTTGACACCCATTTATTTGGTCTTTTTTTGCTTTGATCTTGTTGCAAAATAGGCTTAGGTGGCACAATTTTTTTAATGGACTCAGTGGAACTGTCACTTCTTTGATTAAACATTGATGATGCAGGAAATTCTGATATCAGCTGTTTTTTTGCGCTCTTTTGATCATTTTGTATAACACTGACTAGATCTTGTAACGCTGTAATCTGTTCATTCAAAGCTGTGCGAATTGTTTGCGTTGTTTCTTTTGTCTTTTCTGGAAGTTTTTTTACATTTTCATCGATATCATCATTAATCTTTGAAAGCTCTAAACGAACTTCATCAGCGGAACGACGTATATCTTCTGCTGCTTCTGAAAAACGCGTTGATGCTTCACTAACAAGCCTATTAAGTGATTGTTGGAATGAATTTGTGGAGTTACGCGCATTCTTATCAGAGCGTTCAAGTGCTAAGTTAAAGATTTTTTCATAATGCCCAATCATTTGATTAATTTCATGAGATTTTGAAACAAGAGCATCGCTTAATACAGAAAGCGTATTATGTTTTTCTTCAAGTGTTGCACTAAGTGAATTTTCAGATTGTTCAAGAACGTGAATAGTTTGGGAAAGTGTCTTTGCATGTTCACCAAAGCTACTTGTTATATGATTAATTTGTTCAAAGGTATTCTTTGAAAGTCCTTGCAGAATTTCAACATTATTATTGAGCGCTTGATTTGAGACTGATAAACGCTCTGCTACTTGGTCCGTGTTGCGGAAAAAATTATTCGCACTCTCATTAAACTGACCATCAATATTTTGAACAGCTGACAATAAAACATTGCTATTTTCGTGAAAATTGTAAATTGATTGATTCAACTGTGTTAAGATGGATGAGACATTATTAACAAGCTCTTCCTTCATAACCGTTATTGTTTGAAGTGTTTCAGAGTTAGCTTTGGTTAAGCTATTCACTAAAGATTCATTATGTGCATAAATTCTTTGTTCAGCATCTTGTGTGGAAAGAGAGAGTTGTTCACCGATATGCTGTGTTAAAGAATCTATTGATTCTGTCGTATTTTGCGCTGCTTGATTTAAGTGATTTGTAAGCTCTGTTATTTTTCCAACATGTTGTGAAATTTGTGTTGTTGTTTGATTTCCTGCATCTTCCAGACGGCTTGTTACATCAGAGAGCTGATATCCTAAATTATTTTTAAGATTTTGCATAGAGTGATGAAGAACATCACAGCGTTCATTAAGGACCTGCTCTATTGCTGTTGTTGATGTATGAATAGTTTCGTTCAATAATGCGTGTGCATTATGACTGGCTGTTGCGAAAGCTTCGACAGTATGCGCTGTTTGTTCAGACAGAACTGACAGAACTTTTTCACTGGTATCATAAACAGTTTTTTTGACATTTGATACAATGCGATTGCCTGATTCTGAGAGAATATTTTCTGCTTGTGCAGTAACATTTGTAACAGATGAAAGAATTTGTTCACTCGTAGAAGAAAGAATATCAGAAGCTTTTATAATCTTATTATGCAGGTTATCTGTAACTGTATTAACAGAGTCTTCTAAGGTTACACGCATATTGTCAACACTGCTTTCCAGCGCTTGTTGAATTATCTGACTTTGCTCATTATTAAGCATGAGAGACGTTTTTAACGTGTCAGAACGTTCCTCAATAACAGATGTTTGCATATCAATGGCTTCACAGATTTGGCTAAATTTTTCAGATAATGTTTCCTCTAGCGTTGTTGTTCGTTCAAAAATTTTGTGTGCACGATCTTCTAGATCTGTATCGAATGATTCCATACGTGTTTCAAGGGTTTCAAAGAAAACACCACTCGATTGAGAGAGAGTATTCTTTAAAATTTCGGCATGGCTTTCAATGCTTTTGATATGATCTTGAACCGTTTCAGTAATGTTTTTATTATTGGCGACAATTGCACTCTCAACTAAATCTATTTGTTGTTTCAATGCAACATCGACACGTATATCACTTTTTGCAATGAGGTTATGGATTGTTTCCATGCGTTGCTCAAGTGTGCGTGCTTGATCGGCAAGAACTTCATTGAGAGAAAAACTATTAATTGCTAAAGAGTCACGCAGAGCATCGGCACGGATATCAATATTTCTCGCTTGTGCTTCTAAAGCATCTTGAGTTGTATTGCAGCTTTGTACAATGACATCTTGTAGTTTTTCAGTGCATTGAATGATGTTTGTAATATGATTTTCAGCTTTTTTATCAACGACTTGAATATTGTCAGCCAAAACTTTTTCAATATGAGAAGTATTTTGGGACAAGACATCAATTTGATTTCTTAATGTATCCGCAATTTTATTCTTCTCGTTATCAAGCATATCTGCCATAAGAGCTCGTTGATCAGAAAGTTGTACTTTAAAATCTTGTGAACGTTCTTGTATAATATCAACAATGGCATTGTCGACATACTGAATTTCTTCTCTGAGACTTTCTTTACTTTTATCAATTGCAGAAAGAATAGCTTCACGTCCATTTGTAAATGCATGGGTAATGTCTGCTGTTTTTTCTTGGAGGTTTTCATTTATTTTCAAGACATGAGATTCCAAGAAGTTACCAAGTTTTTCAGCATTATCCTCTAAAGCCTGACTGCGTTCTATAAAGGAATCAATGATGGAATCACTATGTTCTTTAAGAGAAAGATCAACAGTTGCTAAACGTTGTTCAAAGGCTCCAATTGCTTGCGAGGTTACGTTATCAAATTTAGAAGAGAGTTTATGTGCTTGGTCGTCGAGCTTTAAGATCTTCTCATCAAAATTCTGTAGAGATTGATTATTACGATCAATAAGAGCTTTATCCAAGGCTTTAAACTTTTCATCGACAGCGTGCAAAGTTTGATCTGTTACTGCTTGTATATGTGTTGCAATTTTAGCAACGTGCACTTCCGCTTTTTCAGCTGTTTCATTAAAAGTCTTTTCTATTTGTTTTTCATTATGATCAAATCGTTTTGCAAAACCATCGAAGTTTTTTCCTAATTCATGAAAAAATTCTGTGTTTTTCTGCTGAATTTGTGTTGTTGTTTTGTTAAATTTTTCAACAAGCTGATTTGTTACGCCATCACCGGCATAGGAAAGTTTTTCAACAAGGTCTTCACCTTGTTTTTGTAAAGTTTGAGAAAGGGTTTGTGCAAGCTTTTCAACATTGGTTACAATGTTAGAGGTAACCAAACCAAATTCATCACTCAGTTGTTCTTGGGTTCCTTTAATTGTTGATTGTACGCGATCTGCGTGATTCAAAATGGCTATGCGTTCATTACTCAATTCTTTGATTAATGTGTGAATGCGTGATTCATTCTCAGCATAGGCTTGTTCTAGATTGTGAACTTCACCTTGAATGATTGCTTCAAGCTCAACAGCACGTCCGAGGGTACGTTCAATACCTTCATTCATTGCCGCTACTTCTTCACGAATGGTTTGCCCTATAGCAATAGCTTGTTTTTCAGATAGATGTTGTGGTTCACTAAGGCGCTGTGCAGCATTTGTCATAAGAAGTGCAATATTGTGCAAGTCATTTGAACGTTTTGTTAATTGAGCAACGCCCCAAGATATAAGGATAGGAATTGCGGTTCCGGCTGCTACAGCAAGTCCTGTTGGGGATGTGACAAAAGTGCTGATATTGGATAAGGAGCTTAGTCCGGTAGGTGCGAGCTTATGCGCAATAAAAGCGCCTCCCGTTGCCCATAAAGCACTAAGCGCTGTTGTATACCAGTAGACTCGAGAGGAAGAACGCTGCTTGAATGGTCCAAAATTTACAGGGGTTGTTATATCATCATTTGCAGGAAGAAGTTTTGTAGGCAACAATGTATTATGAACAGTTCCACCTGAGATATCAGGTGAAGGTTTTGGAGCAAAAAGCTGTTCAACAACGGATTTATCAACAACAGCTTCATCATGAATATTAGAAACAAAAGTTGAAGTACCGTTTTCAGCAAAAAATTCTTCTTCTGCCATTGCAATTTTTTGAATCAGATCATCGACATTAACAACATTTTCAGAATTATTGGATGATATCGTTTCAAATTCTGTGTGATCGAAATCAAAGTTCATAGCTTTTGTGAGGGCTTCTTCAACTTCAACTTCAAATGTTTGCAATTTGGTTCTGCGTGCCATACTCGCCTCGTACTCTTACAGACGGAAAAGGGATACGTCCTCTTCCACATAACTTCTACATACTAGCTGTTAATTATTTAGAAAGGAATATGCTTAGGAAAAAATTTTAAAAACTTATCAAGATAAAGTTAACGCGGTTTCTTATACCCTGGTTAAAAATATTATAAAATATAATAAAAACAATTTATTATTTGAATCTAACAAAAACAAAAATACTGTTTACAACTTGTGTTTATAAAAAACTTTATAAGCCGGTAGTTTTTGAAATAAGGACAATTTAAGTGCGGTTATATATAGTAAGGTGTGAATGCCTCTCTTTAATACCGACGATCGTTAATAAATATTGTTGTCAGCTTACTTTTATTGATTCTAAACGAAGCAGATTCATCATCACATATAGTCTGTAATAGCTTAGGATGTATAAAAGTATGTCTTTGAATTGTAAGCTCATAAAAAAGTAAACGTGGAAAAATTTTTAATTTAATATAGCTTTTTGTAAGTTGCGCTTTATTATTGCCTTAAAGAGCCGTTTTTTCTCTAATTTCAGTTGTTTGTTGCTAAATTTTGAAGCTTCTACGTTGACAATTGGATATTTTTCAGTCGATATGCATGCACGAATATTTTATGCAATTGAGATGAAGGTGTAAGAATAATGGCAGAGCGATCACAACACCTGCAAGATGTGTTTTTAAATACGGTGCGTAAGCAAAAAATTTCCCTTACAATTTTTCTTGTCAATGGCGTTAAGCTCACAGGTATTGTAACTTCATTTGATAACTTTTGTGTTCTTTTGCGCCGAGATGGACATGCGCAATTGGTTTATAAGCATGCTATTTCTACGATTATGCCTGGGCAGCCTGTACAGATGTTTGAGGGTGAAAGTCCTGAGTAAACATATCATTTTAAGATAGACCTCTTATCCCATTTTAAAAGTACTTAGATTGCTATGATAAATGAAAATGAGAGATTAGGAGGGGTATTTTCGCAGAATACAGGAAAGGTGCGCGCACTTGTTTTAATACCGATTTTTCAAGAAAATAGAAGTGAAAGCTCTTTGAGAGAGGGTTCTATATCTTCTCGTGTTAAAGAGGCATTGGGATTAGCGCGTGCTATAAGGTTAGAAGTTGTTAATTATGAAACGATTAATATTGCAACGCCTCGCTCTGCGACTCTCTTTGGAAAAGGTAAAATAGCTGCGTTAACCTGTTATATAGACGAATATTCTATTGAGCTTGTGATTGTAGATCATTTTTTAACGCCAGTACAGCAGCGTAATTTAGAAAAATTATGGAATTGCAAAGTTATTGATAGAACGGCTTTGATTCTTGAAATTTTTGGGGAACGTGCACGAACAAAAGAAGGCGTTTTGCAAGTAGAGTTAGCGCATTTGTCCTATCAAAAAGGGCGACTTGTGCGTAGTTGGACACACTTGGAAAGACAACGAGGGGGGCGTGGTTTCCTAGGTGGACCTGGTGAAACACAAATTGAAGCAGACAGGCGTCTTTTACAAGAGAAAATTATTCGTATTCGCCGCGAATTGGAAACGGTTATTAAAACACGTGCACTTCATAGAGCAAAAAGGAAAAAAACATCTTATCCTGTTGTGGCACTGGTAGGATATACGAATACAGGAAAATCAACTCTCTTTAACCGTTTAAGCGGTGCAGATGTTTTAGCAAAGAATATGTTATTTGCAACGCTTGATCCGACTTTGCGTAAAGTTGTTCTTCCCCATGGAAAAACTATTCTTTTGTCTGATACTGTAGGGTTTATTTCTAACTTGCCAACAAATTTGATTGCAGCTTTTAGAGCAACCCTTGAAGAAGTGGTTGAAGCGGATCTCATTCTTCATGTAAGAGATATGTCAGATTTAGATCATCGTGCACATGCCCAAGATGTTTTAGAAGTGCTTTCAAGCCTTGATATCGATATTGATGATATGCAGCATATTATAGAAGTTTGGAATAAGATTGATATGTTGGATGAGCAGGCATTGAATGTTTTACAAACAAGCGCAAAAACACGATTAAATCCTGCTCTGATGGTATCAGCACTTAAGGGCGAGGGACTCGATCAATTATTAAGAGCCATTGAAAAGCGAATTTTTGGAGAGGTGCAAAGCATTGAATATCTTTTAAAACCGCATGAAATGTCGCTTATCGATTGGTTCTATGAAAACTCTGCGGAAATAGTGCAAGAAGGACATGATGATGGGTCTATTACCATTAGAGCCGTTATTACTTCTGAAGCAAAAAAACAATTAGAGAACATCAAAAAAAATATGAATTAAGTTTTTTAAAGCTATTGCTGAACATTTGTGCTCAAATTTTATGTTTTTCTTATCTGAAAATAATATGACAGCAAGTTAAGAGGATAGTTACTACTTTCTCTTAATAAAACAATATGAAGAAGTATTTTGCTGGTTAAAATAAAGATGAGTCTTAAGTGTCATAAAAGGCTATTCATACGTACCGTATGGCGAAGCATTTTGATTGTTTTGCTATTGCAAATGCTATGTACGTCTTTGATTTGGTTGTATTATTTTGTCCAGCCTCGTGGTTATCAAGCAACTTTAATATTTTCATTATCTGATTCTGTAGGAAAACCGTTACCAATTCAAAAGCAAGACAATATTATCGCTTTTTTGTTTTCACAGCCTATGTTCTTTAATGATTCGCATTTTTCTTTAAGTGCTTCTTATAAGAAAAAAGATCATGAAAATATCCGTTTATCGCGTCATGGTGATTTTATCGATCTTACTTTTGAAGCTGAGACACTTGAAGCAGCTCAACGTGGGTTGGAAACTTGGTTTTCCGCATTTTCACAAGCAATCATAAAACAGAAACAATTCTTATTAAATGATAAATTAGAAGACACACAATATGATAATACTGCAATCGTTAATATCGTGCAGGGATTTCGTACATCTGTTGATTCTTTTATTCAGCATGGTGTAAAACAAACAGAGCTTCATGATCTTTCTATGCAATTAACGCAAGCAACCTTAAAGCGCATTCATTTAACAAGTTTGAATTCAATGATTAATATGATGCGTGAAAAGGGACAGTCTTTACTGTCTTTATCATTTATTGCAGGTAATTCAGCAATTGTTGCTCTGGAATCTAAACGTGATCTTTTGGAAACGCAAAGAGCACATATGGCAGCGCAATTGGGGTGGGCACATCCTCAAATTAAAGCAATGAGTGCGGAATTAGAGACAGTTTCTCAACAATTAAAAAATAAAATTTTACAAATCGTTTATCAAGTTCATTCAGATGAAGTTATTGCAACGGAATTAGAAGAACAGCTCAAAAAAAGAATGAACTTTTTTGTAAAAGATCAATCCCAATCTTTGAATGAAATATTTAACGAGTTTGAAAATAAAATAAAAGCAGCAGTTTATGCACAAAATAAAGCGATGAGCAAATCTGCTCAACGAAGAGAAAAAACTATTGGTTCATATCGGAGCTTGAGTGATGATCCTCTTCTCTTGCAAAATACAAATATCCACGTGGTTACGCCAACAACGTTAGCACCAATTTCTTTTATGGCTCTTTATGGAAAAAATATTCTTGTGAGTACATTGGCCAGCTTCCTTACTCTTTTGCTAGGAATACTGTTATTTTATCCGTGCTTTAAAAGCAAAAAAGACCAACTCTCTGAAGAGGATTTGAGATCAAAAGAAAATGCTCTTAAGAAGAACGAGAGTATTTTAGTCTCTCAAGAAATGAAAAAATTTGAAGCTTTTATTACGATAGAGGGATTATCTGATGTTTTGAAATGGCGTGCTTCAACCATTATTTCAATGATTGGACCAGAGGCTGCACGGACAGCGGCAAAGCTTTCACTTCATCTCACAAAAGAGAACAAAACAATTTTGTTGGTCGATATTTCTGGTCAACAAATAGAGAAAGTCATTGGCCCACATCGCGGACTGAGTGATATTTTAACGGGCAATGCCAAGTTGCATGATGTTATTTACCGTGATTATGATACGGGGGTTGATATTCTTCCTCAGGGGTTAACAAGTGCTATTTCTGCACAGGATTTCTCAAATGACATTTCTCATATATTACAAGAATTTAAAAAAGAATATGATTTTATCATCCTAGAGATGGCAAGCGAACCAAAATATGGATTTGAACAATTTGCAGAGCTAACAGACTATTATATTTGTAATACTGTTCTTAATGAACAAGAATGGATGATGCGGATGGTAGACAGCTTTCCAAAAACTGTTTATCGCGTTGTTGCATCATAAAGTTTGTAAAACAGAAATATGTATCGCATGTTATAGTGGTACGCTTGTTTTTTGCTAAAGTTATAGTACATACTAGTATACACAAAGAGTTAATGTTTAAATTTTAAAATGCATTGTAGTTGGAGAGAAGCGTGGGGCAATCAGAGATGGCAGTAAAGAGATTAGACAATAGCATTTTAACGCCTATGCAAAAGAAAAATAGAAAACAAATACAGGTGTGGCTTTACTCTATTTTATTGCTTTGTTTAGCAATTGTCTTAGTGGGGGGCGCTACTCGTTTGACGGGATCAGGGTTATCTATAACGGAATGGAAGCCAATACACGGTATTATTCCACCAATTGGTGTGGATCAATGGCAAGAGGAATTTTTAAAATATCAACAGATAGCACAATATAAGCTGCTTAATCCTGATATGACCTTAAGTGCTTTTAAGATCATTTTTTGGTGGGAATGGGCGCATCGTGTTCTTGGGCGTCTTGTTGGTCTTGTCGCTTTATTGGGGCTCATTTGGTTTTGGGCGACTAAGCGTGTTGAAAAAAATATCTTACTCCCGCTTATTGTCGTACCCATTCTTATCGCCTTTCAAGGCTTTATTGGTTGGTGGATGGTTGCTTCAGGGATTGGGCAAAGCAATTTAACAAGTGTGAGCCAATATCGTTTGGCATTTCATCTTATAACGGCATGTTTTGTTATTATTTTTGTTACTTATTTATCTCGAGGACTTGCAGAATACTCAGAAAAGCCTGCAAATCAAAAGGTGCAATATTTTGCGGCTTGGCTTGTTATTCTCGTCTTGATGGAGATTTATTTTGGAGCTTTGGTTGCAGGGCTTCATGCTGGAAAAGTCTATAATACATGGCCTCTTATGGATGGGCAGATTATTCCGGATGGATTGTTGCTGCATCGTCCTGTTTGGCTCAATTTATTCGAAAATTCCTTAATGGTTCAATTTATTCATCGGTTTTTTGCTTATTTTTTATTTATTGTCTCAGTTGTTCATGCTTTCTATGTACAAAAAAATGTTCCACATTCAACCCATTCTCGTCGTGCATTTCTTATCTGTGTTATGATTATTATCCAAGCACTTTTGGGTATCTTAACACTGTTACATGAGGTTCCGATAAGTTTAGGGCTCATTCATCAAAGTATGGCACTAGCAGTGTTATGTTTTGCGGTTGCGCATTGGCGAGCAACAAAAGGAGCATATCGGGTTGTTGAATAAAAGTTTGTGTTTAGGAGGTTTAGTCGCTTGAAAGCATTAAATCGAGGTTCTGGATAGCCGCAGCTGATGCGCCTTTTCCTAAATTATCGAATATGGCGCTGAGATTAAAAATACCTTCACGATCATTTCCAAATACGAACAGTTTCATATCATCGTTATTGGCTAAACACTCTGGATTAAGTCTTTGAAGTGAAGCAGTTTCTTCTTGTGATGCAACTAAAATGGTATTTTGTCCATCGTAATGGTTTGCGAGAATTTCGCGCAAATCAGAACAGTTTGCTGATTTTGTGAATAAATGGCGATGCAGTGGAAGATTCACAATCATTCCCTGAGGAAAACGACCAACACTTGGTGTAAAAAGTGGGGTTTGTTTGATTTGTCCATAGATTTTGATTTCTGGCACATGTTTGTGTTCAAGATTAAGACCATAGATAAAATAATTGTCCTGAATATTTTGTTGAGATTGATTTTCCATTTGTAAAATCAACTGTTTTCCACCACCGGTATAGCCGGAGATTGCATTAATCGAGATGGGATAATAGGCGTCTAGCAGTCCTGCTTCACGGAGTGGGCGAATCAAACTAATGGCACCGGTGGGGTAGCATCCGGGATTGGTTACATAACGTGCTGCTTGGATGCGCTTTCTTTGTCCTGCTGTCATTTCAGGAAAACCGTAAACCCAGTCTGGTGCAACACGGTGGGCTGTCGAGCTATCAATAATCCTAATGTTCTTATTTTTTTTAAGCCAATGAACTGTTTTACGTGCAGCATCATCTGGAAGACACAAAATAGCAATATCGGCTTGATTAAGATAGTCTTGTCGTAGATGAACATTATGGCGATCTTTATGAGCAAGAGAGAGTAGTTTTAAATCTGTACGCCTCTCTAAGCGTTTTTGTATTTGTAGTCCGGTTGTGCCATGTTCACCATCAATAAAAACTTTGGTTAGCATTCTTATTTGCCTTCGTATTAACTTTACCTATTATATTCAGCTTTTCACATTATCAATTATTTTTAATCATTAAATTATTGAATTTCTTTAGATTATAGATACCTTTTGTAAAAGGTGTAAACAAATAAGCGTGTAAAAGAAGAAATGTAAATTCATTTTTCACCATTCTTGAGAGGGAAGTTTTTCGCTGTTTTTATAACAAAGAATAAGATAAATATTTGCGTCATTATTTTTTAGTGTAAGTAGTTTAAAATGTTTGGTTTGCATGGTTTGCTGTGTTATCGTTCAGTGACTTTATTTTTTTATGTTAGGAACATGTTTTATGACTCAGCAAGAAAATGACGCACAAAAGCGCTTTTTTAATGATAATTTACAAACTGTTGATGGTGCAATCTTTGATGCAATTAGAGGGGAGTTTGAGCGCCAACAACATGAAATTGAATTGATTGCTTCAGAGAATATTGTTTCAAGAGCGGTTCTTGAAGCGCAGGGGTCTGTTTTAACTAATAAATATGCAGAAGGTTATCCAAGAAACCGCTACTATGGTGGATGTCAATTTGTTGATGTCGTTGAAGATTTAGCCATTGAAAGGGCAAAACAGCTTTTCGGTGCTGCTTTTGCAAATGTACAGCCTAATTCTGGTAGCCAAATGAATCAAGCTGTCTTTTTAGCTTTACTTCAGCCTGGTGATACATTTATGGGATTAGATTTAAATGCTGGTGGTCACCTTACGCACGGGGCATCTGTTAATATGTCAGGAAAATGGTTTGATGTTGTTTCCTATGGTGTGCGTAAAGAAGATCAGATCATTGATATGGATGATGTTGAGCAGCTTGCAAAAGAGCGTAAGCCCAAACTTATTATAGCGGGTGGCTCATCTTATCCACGGCTATGGGATTGGAAACGATTCCGTGAAATTGCAGATGAGATTGGTGCTCATCTACTCGTTGACATGTCTCATATTGCTGGTCTTGTTGCCGGTGGCGTGCATCCTTCACCTGTTCCACATGCGCATATTGTAACTACAACCACACATAAGTCGCTTCGAGGTCCTCGTGGTGGTTTAATATTGACAAATGATGAGGCTTTATCCAAAAAAATTAATTCTGCAATTTTTCCTGGTCTTCAAGGTGGTCCTTTAATGCATGTGATTGCCGCGAAAGCTGTTGCGTTTGAGGAGGCTTTGCGTCCCTCTTTCAAGAGTTACAGTGCCAATGTTGTCGCTAATGCGAAAACTTTAGCAGAAACATTACAGGGTAATGGTTTTAATATTGTTTCTGGCGGTACAGATAATCATTTGTTGTTGGTTGATTTACGTTCCAAAAATCTAACGGGTAAACGTGCTGCATTGGCTTTGGGACGCGCTCATATTACCTGCAATAAAAATGGTGTTCCTTTTGATTCTGAAACGCCATCTATAACATCGGGAATTCGTTTGGGATCACCTGCTATCACAACGCGTGGTTTTTTAGAAAAAGAGTTTATTCAAGTTGGTCATCTGATTTCAGAAGTTCTTGATGGTCTTCGGAGCGCAAAAAGTGATGAAGATAATTATGCCGTTGAAATGGCTGTTAAGAAAAAGGTAAAAGATTTAACGAGTCAATTTCCTCTTTACTCTTATCTTAGCACTCGTTAAGGACATAAAAGATGCGCTGTCCTTACTGCCAATACGAGGATACACAGGTTAAAGACTCACGTCCAGCCGAAGAGGGGGCAGTGATTCGCCGCCGTCGTGTGTGTTCCGTTTGTGGTGGACGTTTTACGACTTTTGAACGTGTTCAGTTGCGTGAGCTCTTGGTTACTAAAAAAAGTGGACGATGTGAACCATTCGATCGTGATAAGTTAATGCGATCAGTTGATGTGGCTGTACGTAAGCGCAATATTGATCCTGATCATATTGAACGAGCAATTTCTGGTATTGTGCGCCAGCTTGAAAGTTTGGGAGAACCAGAGATTTCTTCAGAAAAAATTGGACATCTTGTGATGGAAGCATTGAAAAGAATTGATGATATTTCTTATATTCGTTTCGCTTCTGTGTATCGAGATTTTCGTAATGCAAGCGATTTTCACGATGTTATAGATGAATTATCAAAGGGTATTGCGGATACAGAATCTCGTTTTGATGAATAAAAAAGTGCAAGATGAACGGTTTATGGCTGCAGCTATTCGTTTAGCAGAGCGTCATGTCGGTCTTACAGGTGAGAATCCTTCCGTTGGTACGTTAATTGTGCAAAACGATAATGGTGCGGGGGCATTTATTGTTGGCTATGGCGTAACAGCTATTCATGGGAGTCCTCATGCGGAAGTGCAAGCTTTACACATGGCTGGTTCTTTGGCTCAAGGAGCGACTGCTTATGTTACTTTAGAGCCTTGTGCGCATTATGGAAAAACTTCGCCGTGTGTGAATGCACTTATTAATTCAGGGATTTCTCGAGTTGTTGTTGCGTTGACTGATTGTGACAAGCGTGTTGATGGTCATGGTATTGCTCTTTTGCGAGCGGCGGGTATTGAAGTGGTTGAGGGCATTTTAGCTGAAGAGGCTTTTGAATCCTTATGGACGCATTGGTGCATAAGGAAGATACAACGCTGTGCGGTCACTTTTAAAATGGCAATTTCTGCCGATAATGGTATTGGAAAAAGAGAGAAGGGTAGCGTAAAAATTAGTGGAACACTTTCTCATGCCCATACGCATATTCTACGTGCTCAAAATAATGCTATCCTCGTTGGTATTGGTACTATATTAGCAGATGATCCACAGCTCAATTGCCGCTTGCCAGGGATGGAGATGCGCTCACCAATTCGTATTATTTTGGATGCAGATTTATCTATCCCCCTTGATGCAAAAGTTGTCCAAACAGCCATGAAAATTCCTACATGGGTTATTTGTGATGTGGATCTTTCAAAGAAAGGCAAAAAAAATGCATTGGAGCAATATGGTGTGTCTGTTTATTCGGTAGAGATGAACAATGGTTGTGTAGAACCCTTTACTCTTTTACAGATGCTTTATAAACATGGGATTAATAGTGTTTTATTGGAAGGGGGCGTAAAGACAGGGGAAAAGTTTTTGAATGCTGGTTGTGTTGATCATTTGATATGTTTTTATACCCCTATGGTTTTAGGAAAAAATCGTATTGAAGCCCCTCATTTTGGAAATTATCTTTCGCAATTTCATAAGGTTGAATCAAGAATGTTTGGAAATGACCGTTTTTATAAATGGAGACGTAAGACATTATGTTCACAGGAATTATAACGGATATTGGTTGTATTGAAGATGTTCAACCTTTAACGCAGGGGATACGATTAAAGATTTCTACACGCTATGCTATAGAAAGCTTGGCAATTGGCGCATCAATTGCTTGTTCAGGAATTTGTCTGACAATTGTAGAGCGAGGACTAAAACAAGAAGATTCTAATTGGTTTGTTGTCGAGGCGTGGGAAGAAGCATTACGTTTAACTAATCTTGCACAATGGACAAAAGGAACTTTTGTTAATTTGGAACGTTCGCTTCGATTAGGTGATGAAATGGGAGGACATTTGGTTTCTGGTCATATTGATGGTTTGGCTGAAATCATTGATCAAAAAAATGAAGGGGATGCAATTCGTTTTTATTTAAAAGTTGCAAGACAATTTATGCCTTTCATTGTCAATAAGGGATCTATTGCACTTAATGGGACGTCTTTGACTGTTAATGGTGTTAAGGATTGTGTTTTTGATGTTCTTATTATTCGCCATACACTCGAAATGACAACGTGGAAACAAGCTAAAATTGGAGATCAGGTCAATTTGGAAATTGATCAACTTGCTCGTTATGCTGCAAAAATTTTTGCTTTAAAAAGAGAAGATGAATAAGTCAAAACTCTATTGATCGTTTTCAGAATTTTATGCTTTATAGCCTTGATTTTTTTTGATTCGTTTTTTGTGGAATTCCATTATGATGAAAGAGATACGTAAAAAACTTCACGTATTGATTGTTGAAGCACGCTTTTATGAGGGGATTTCTGATGCGCTTTTGAGAGGTGCAGTGAATACTTTGCAAAAAGCTGAAGCAAGTTATGATGTTGTAACGGTTCCTGGAGCATTAGAAATACCAAGTGCAATAGCTTTTGCTGAACAAAATAAAATATCTTATGATGGTTATGTTGCTCTTGGTTGTGTTATTCGGGGTGAAACATATCACTTTGAAATTGTTGCTAATGATTCTTGTCGTGCATTGATGGATTTAACTGTTCATCAGCACTTGGCTATTGGAAATGGTATTTTGACTGTTGAAAACGAAGAACAAGCATGGGCGCGTGCAAAACTAGATGACAAAAATAAAGGTGGTTTTGCGGCTGAAGCTGCTTTATGTATGATCGCTCTAAAAAAGAGATTTGGAGATAATCGTTAAATATGGCTGATATAAAAAGCAGACATTTTCCGCGTTCAGCCAATAAACGTGGAGCAGCAAGACTCGCTGCAGTTCAAGCCCTCTATCAAATGGATATCGTGGGTTCGGGGGTGATGGAAACAGCAGCTGAGTATGAAGCTTATCGTTTGGGAAAAGACATCGATGGAGACCAGTATCTTGAAGCTGATTTTCAATGGTTTTTGTCTATTATAACGGGTGTTGTAAAAGATCAAAAGCAGCTTGATCCTCTGCTTCATCAACAGCTCTCTGCAGAGTGGTCTCTTTCACGTCTTGATTCTATATTGCGAGCAATTTTACGAGCAGGTTTATGGGAGTTGATCAACCGCAAAGATGTTCCCGTTGCGGTTGTCATGAATGAATATGTTGACATAGCAAAAGCATTTTTTGAAGGTGATGAGCCAAAACTTGTTAATGCAGTTCTCGACAGTATGGCAAAAAAAGTCCGCCTCTAAGAGCTACAAACTCTCCCATTATTAGGTCTGATAATATCAAACCTAATAATATTGGAATAGTATGCGGACTATATGATTTAGTTATGGGGTGGCAAATTGGCAGGGCCTTTTATAATTTGAATTAAGAAAGGATGTTCTTTTGTTACAGTTGGCGTTGTTTGTGTAATAAAATCAAACACTTGACCGTCTTGCAATCCGTAATTTGCAACTTTCGCAACCTGATCATTTTTATTGAAGTAAATGGCTAAAACTTTGCGATCAATAATCTTTGTTTTCATAAACTGCATCCCACGATAGCGTGTCTGTGAGATGTAATAAAAAACTTCATTATCATATTTTGTTTTTAGGGAAGGGGTCCCTAAAGTTAAAAGAACTTGCTCTTGACTTGAGCCAACAGAGATAGAGCTTAGAGCATTTTTATCAAGAACATAGCCCTCTCTATAAATTTGGCTCGAACCTGAAGAATCAAGAAGACTACACCCCGCAAGCATTCCTATGCTTGCTATTGATAGACCAATCAATAATTTACGTTTGATTAAAGTTATTATGTGAGGCATTTGAAACAATGATATCTCCTTTTTATACTGAGATGTAGGACAAGAAGGCAACCTCAAGTTTTTTCTAATTTTAACTTAATCTACCGTAGCTTACACTGAGTTTCCTTGTTATAAAGCAAATTATGCCATATAGAATTTCTTTAGAAAAGAAAAAAATGCATAAATACTTGAGATAAATAAAAACACAGTGCTTTATGCGTTTTTATGTTTGGGAGTTGTCAATGAATGTTCAAAATGTTCCTCAAATGACATTTGCTTTGGCTTATCCAATATCCGTACGTTCTCTACCTGCTAAAGGTATAAGGGTTCATCTTTGTGCAAACAAAAAAGAATGTACACATTTAGCCCAGAACCATAATTTAATTGAAGTAAAATCTTGTGAGGGAAAATTCCATATTTTCCCGTGGAAAAAACGCGGAGTGCGTATAAAAGGTCTGTTGCAAGCGCGTATACTACAGTTATGTGTTGTTACATTAGAACCATTAGAAAATATCCTTTGTGAAAATATTGAGGTTGTTTTTGTTCCTGAAGATTCAAATTTGATGAAGCCCAAAATATCAGAGGATACGGGAGAATTGTTTTTAGATGTGGAGGGGCTTGATACTCCTGAAGTGTTTTATGATGATAAAATTGATATTGGTGCAATCATGGAAGAATTTTTTGAGTTGTCTATTAATCATTATCCACGTAAAGAGGGGATAAAGATGAATATGGTTGAAAATTTAGAAGAAGCAGAGCAAAAAATCTCTCCATTTTCTGTTTTGAAAAATTGGAAGTGATTGTAAAAAAATAAAAAAAATATCTATTGTATGCTAAACAGTATTTTCTGCGGAGTGATTTTCGCAAGATTTGCTTTGTGAGTGTTCAGGAGCCAAAAATCATAATATGTATTTAAAGATGTAAATGAAAAGATGTGGGATATGCAAGCGTGATTAGAATTTCTGTGGATGTCATGGGCGGTGATTACGGTCCAGAAGCAGCTATTGCAGGAGCAGCAATTGTACAAAAATATTTATCAAATATTTATTTTCTGTTTTATGGAGTAGAGGAGGTTGTTCGTCCGGTTTTAAAAAAATATCCCTGTTTGGATTCTGTATCGCGCTTTTGCCCTACAGAAAGTTATACACGCATGGATGAAAAGCCAAGCCAAGCACTTCGTAATGGACGTGGTAAATCATCAATGTGGTACGCCATTGAGGCGGTAAAAAATGGTGAAGCTGATGCTTGCATTTCTGCTGGTAATACGGGTGCACTCATGGCTATGTCTTATTTTTGTTTGAAAATGCTAGCCGAGGCAGAACGTCCTGGTATTGCGGGTATCTGGCCAACACTTCGCAGTGAGAGTATCGTTTTAGATATTGGAGCAACAATTGGTGCCTCTGCTAGCCAGTTGGTTGATTTGGCGGTTATGGGAGCGGGTATGTTTCGCGCTTTATATCACACTGAAAGACCTAGTGTTGGACTTTTAAATGTGGGAGTGGAAGAGGTTAAAGGACTTTATGAAATAAAAAAAGCAGGAATGATATTGCGTGAAGTGCAATTAGACGGATTGGAATATAAAGGATTTGTTGAGGGCAACGACATTGGAAAAGGAACAGTTGATGTTGTTGTAACAGAAGGATTTTCTGGTAATATTGCTTTAAAAACCGCAGAAGGAACTGCGCGACAGATAGGAGAGATTTTAAACTCCGCACTGCGCAGTTCTTTTTTAACATCTCTTGGTTATTTTTTATCGCGGGGTGCTTTTCGTATACTGAAACACAAAATGGATCCCGATAGGGTGAATGGAGGTGTACTTTTGGGGTTGAATGGTGTTGTGATCAAAAGCCATGGGAGTGCTAATGCTAATGGTTTTGCTTCTGCTATCCGCGTTGGTTATGAGATGGTTAATAATGGGCTTTTGAAAAAAATAACTGCTGATTTGCGACGGTTTCATGAGAATAAAGAAACACTTTTTGATCAAGAAGATGAAGCGGCGGTGAATGGAGAGTCCTTATGATAAGCTCTTATAATAGAAATGAAAAATTTGAAGAAAAGGTAAGAGCTGAATGATTCGGTCAATTATACGTGGTGTAGGGAGTGCTTTGCCGAAAAGAAGTTTATCAAATGATGAGATTGCAAAGTTTGTCGAAACGTCAGATTCATGGATTGTTCAGCGTACAGGAATACGCCAACGTTATATTGCCAGTGAAAATGAAACGACTGTTTCTTTAGGAGTTGAGGCTGCGCAAGCAGCGCTTACAAATGCTGGTTTAACAATAAAAGACATTGATTGTATTATTTTAGCAACGTCCACCCCGAATCGTACTTTTCCTGCTTCTGCTGTTGAAATTCAGCATGCTTTGGGAATGAGCCATGGATTTTCTTTTGATATTCAAGCTGTTTGCTCTGGTTTTATTTTTGCTTTAACAACGGGAGATTCTTATTTACGGTGTGGAGCGGCTAAAAGAATTTTAGTTATTGGATCCGATACATTTTCTCGAATTTTAGATTGGGAAGATCGTACGACATGTGTTTTGTTTGGTGATGGTGCGGGTGCCGCTATTTTGGAAGCTCAAGAAATTGAGGGGGATATTGCTTTTGAGCGTGGTATATTGTCTACGAAACTGCGCTCCAATGGTGCTTATATAGATAAGCTATATGTTGATGGTGGACCTTCAACAACACAAACGACAGGCTATTTGCGTATGGAAGGACGAGAAGTTTTTAAATATGCTGTTGGTATGATAACGGATGTGGTTGATGATTGTTTTGCAGCTGCAGGTATGGATTCTTCACAACTAGATTGGTTTGTACCTCATCAGGCTAATAAGCGCATTATTGAAGCATCTGCTAAAAAGCTGGGAATTTCACTAGATAAAGTTGTGATTACCGTTGATCAACATGGTAATACGTCTGCGGCATCAGTTCCGTTGGCTTTAACAGCAGCTGTTTGTGATGGAAAAATAAAAGAAGGAGATCTTATCATGTTAGAAGCCATGGGAGGTGGATTTACATGGGGGGCAATTCTTATTCGTTGGTAAATCATGGCTACTTGACCATATTTCAAGAAAACGTATAAGTCATTTTGTAATTTTTAATATTTTAATAGGTGGTTATAATGACAAGTAAGACAGTAACGCGTGCAGATTTAGCGAGCGTAGTTTGTAAAAGAGTGGGCTTGTCACATACTGAATCAGCAGCTTTAGTCGAATTGGTTTTGGATGAGATTTGCAACTCACTTATAAGAGGTGAAGCGGTTAAATTATCTTCTTTTGCAACTTTTCAGGTTCGCAGTAAAAATGAACGTGTTGGACGCAATCCAAAAACAGGTGTTGAAGCACCTATTCCGCCGCGACGTGTTGTGACGTTTAAGGCTGCCAATGTCCTTAAACAGAGAATTTTAGATTCGCATCGTGCAAGACAGAAAAAATGATATCTCATAAATCAATGCCATGATATGTTTGGTATTTGTTAAAAAATGTATAAAATGAAGTTCTTTGTTTTTTAGAAAAAGACTGTTGAGTAAGTCGTCAATGATGGTCTTATTTTTGACTAATCTTGTTGAGAAATTGGGACAGAATGAGTCATTGTAAAGTAATTTATTTTGTTTTAAATAAGGTGTTGCAAAATGGATAAAAGCTCTGATGCTTTTCGCACAATTAGCGAAGTAGCGGAGTTATTAGAGCTTCCGCAGCATGTCTTAAGATTCTGGGAAACACGTTTTAGGCAGATTAAACCAATGAAACGTGGGGGAGGAAGGCGCTATTATCGTCCAGTCGATGTTGATTTGCTCAAGGGTATTAAGCAGTTATTATATGATCAGGGTTATACGATAAAAGGTGTGCAACGCCTTTTGAAAGAAAATGGTGTTGCTTTTGTGACTGCATTGGGTAATGGTGATCTTGATGCTATGAATGTGGTCATAGAGAAGAAACATGCAGGACAAACTTCTGAAAATGCTAGCAATAAGCCTAAGAAATCTTCTTTTGGGCTTTTGAGTTTCATGAGGAATGAAGGAGAAACATCTGTCGGTTCTGTGAATCTTTACAAAGATAAAACTGATAAAGCATTGTTGCAAGAAATCCTGTTTGAGCTCATTGAATGTAAGCGTGTTCTTGATAGAGCACGATAACGATAATATTTTTTTATTTTATATGTGGTTCTTTTTTAGCAAAACATGTGTTTTGAAATTGTTTACAAATCAATATCTAG
Organism: Bartonella sp. AS69XJJH; assembly: GCF_042195585.1. Taxonomy (NCBI): domain Bacteria; kingdom Pseudomonadati; phylum Pseudomonadota; class Alphaproteobacteria; order Hyphomicrobiales; family Bartonellaceae; genus Bartonella; species Bartonella sp. AS69XJJH. The sequence goes on from NZ_JBHIOO010000014.1 coordinate 35,047, forward strand.
CATCTGGCGTGGCAATGTGTTGCGTAGATATTTAGATGTTTTATGAATGTGCTCAGAGTTTGATACGTCCAACGAGTAGTCATATATCGTATGTGTGTATTTAACGAGTTTTTTATTTGGTAAAATATGAAGAGGGGAAAGGGTACACGCTGAGTTTTGCTATTTTTCTTTGATTTAGCTTTATAAAAGTTAAGGCAATATCTCATCAGTGTAGATTGTGTGATGTAGAATGCTGTTGGTTTACCAATTCATGTGCTTGTTTTAAAGAGGCGTTTCTTAAGGCTTCTTAAGCTTATTTTACCATGATGCCTCGTGAATGATATAATGGTAAACCCGTTGAGCACCGCTATTTTTATACTTATGAAGGAGCAAGTTGTTATCATCATTATAGTTTATAGCCTGCCCTCAATCATTTTTATCCAGACACTCATTCCGCTTGTTTCGTGCAAGCGAATGATTTTGATAGATTCAACATAAACATATTTAAAATGAGAGAGCCTTATGATATTCGAAACCTTATTTAATATGAATAACGGTATATTATCATTATAAATCAATGTACTGTCTTTTTTATAAGGGCTTATCTTACGAATAAGTCATATCATTGTTTAGCTAATTTTACATATTTTTTATTAATAAATATAATCTTGTTTTCGGTCTCCTTGATTGATGTTGCTATCATTATCGTGATGATCTATCCTTGATAATAGCACTATCTTTTCATTATAAAGCTAAAAGATGAATGTTATCATTAATATTCAATTGTCTATGATTTTTACATTTAAACAGCTCATAGCGTACATTCAATTTTTTCACCAATCCACCTTGTAAAGAGTGATCACGTGATTCTTTCTGGTGATCGGTAATTGTGCATGAAAGAAAAACGTACGACAACATCAAATCGTTTTATTTTGTGCAAAAATTGAAGATTTATAGTAAAAAATTAATGTATTATCATCTTCTGTGATGTTATGCATTTATTACACGTTGCAAATCCGGAGGTGTTGCCTCATTTAAGAGTTGTTTAATCACATCTTCTACAGATAAAAGGGTTTGATTTGTACTTCCTAAGCGGCGCATATTTACGCTGTTTGTTTCAGCTTCACGTTTACCACATACCAAAATTACGGGGACTTTTTGTAAAGAATGTTCTCGTATTTTATAGTTAATTTTTTCATTACGGAGATCTATTGTTGCGGAAAGCCCTATAGCTTTAAGTTTTGCCATTATTTTTTGAGCATATTCATTTGCTTCGGATGTAATTGTTGCAACAACAACTTGTTCAGGAGCAAGCCAAAGTGGCATATGTCCAGCAAAATTTTCGATTAATATACCAAGAAAACGCTCCATTGATCCAAAAATAGCACGGTGGATCATAACAGGTTGACGTTTTTCTGAATCTTTATCAATATAGAATGCACCAAAACGTTCAGGGAGATTAAAGTCTATTTGTGTTGTTCCACATTGCCATTCACGACCGATAGCATCCTTTAATGTGTATTCAAATTTTGGACCATAAAATGCTCCTTCACCTGGAAGGATGCTTGTTTTGATTTGTCCTGCAAATTTTGTTTCAATTGTTTTAAGAACAGATTCCATGATACTTTCTGCATGATCCCACAATGCATCAGACCCAACTCGTTTTTCTGGACGTGTTGAAAGCTTAAGACTAATTTCTTTAAAACCAAAATCAGCATAAGTTGATAAAATAAGATCATTAATACTGAGACATTCATCGGCTAATTGTTCATCAGTACAAAAAATATGTGCATCATCTTGCGTAAAACCACGCACACGCATAAGACCATGTAAAGAGCCTGAAGGCTCATAACGATGAACAAGTCCAAATTCCGCAAGTCTAATAGGCAAATCACGATAAGATTTTAAACCATGTTTAAAAATTTGCACATGGCCAGGGCAATTCATTGGCTTAAGGGCATAAACATTCCCATGATCTGAATCTTCTGCTGCTGGAATTACTTTGAACATATTTTCTTTATACCAGCCCCAATGGCCAGATATTTCCCAGAGTGACCTATCGAGAACTTGTGGAGCATTAACTTCAGCATATTGATGATCATCAAGGCGTCTACGCATATAGTTGATCAAATTTTGGAACATTTTCCAACCTTTTTTGTGCCAAAAAATCATTCCTGGCCCTTCTTCTTGAAAATGAAATAAGTCCATTTCACGTCCCAAGCGGCGATGATCACGTTTTTCAGCTTCTTCTAGCATATGGAGGTAGGCTTTTAAGTCATTTTCATTTGCAAATGCTGTTCCATAAATTCTCGTGAGCATTGGATTATTGGCATCGCCACGCCAATAAGCTCCTGCGACCTTCATTAATTTGAAAGCATTCCCAATTTGCCCTGTAGATTGCATGTGTGGTCCGCGGCAAAGATCAAACCATTTTCCTTGATAATAAATTTTTAAATCTTGATTTTCAGGAATGCTATCAATAAGTTCAACTTTATAAAACTCCTTTTTTTCAGAAAAAATTTTTCTTGCTTTTTCACGAGACCAAATTTCTTTTCTAAAAGGTTTATTGCGTTGGATAATTTCACGCATTTTCTTTTCAATGACGGTGAGATCATCTAATGTAAAAGGTTGTTGGCGTGCAAAATCATAATAGAATCCATTCTCAATGACAGGACCTATTGTTACTTGCGTTTCAGGAAAGAGTTCTTGCACTGCTTCAGCAAGGACATGGGCGCAATCATGCCTTATGAGCTCAAGAGCGCGTGAATCTTCTCGGGTAATAATCTCTACTTGACCAGATTGTTCCAATGGATCCGATAAGTCTCGTATGATACCATCAAGACTATAGGCGACTGCTTTTTTTGCAAGTGATTTAGAAATGGATTCTGCTAATTCCAAGCCTGTTATTTCTGCGGGGTAATTACGTTTTGAACCATCGGGAAAAAAAAGAGAAATAGAGCAAGACATAAAAACACCCATTTAATCCAATTCCGCTAACGATTGCGGATGGTTTCGTGAAAATTAAGTAAAAAGCTTATAGACTGATTTTTTATCAATACATACGAAAAAAGGAAAGGATTATTTGTTGTGTTTGTCAGAAATTTTCCAGTAACGCCAAGGTTTATAAAAACAGCAAGAATTTCCAAGCGAAATAGGCACTGGATCAAAGCCATCTGTTCCAAAGGGACCACAACGTATGATACGAAAGAGTCCCATCCACGCACCCGCCCAAAGCCCATGGCGTGCAATCGCTTCATATGTATATTCTGAACAAGTCGGGGCATGGCGACATTGATTGCCTATAAGACTCGAAAGTGTTATCTGATAGAAACGTATTAAGAAAATACCCAATAATCGTCCTGGTGTTTTTTGCCACGTGCCTGTGTAGTTTCGAGTCAATTTTTTTTGTCGAGCTTGTGATTTGAACATTTATTTTTCTTCAATTTTTTGAATGCAGTCTATCGTTGCATCAAAGGGGAGTAGTGTTGCTGCATGGCGCATTTTATAGTCTTTAATGGGCTGTAAGCAAGAAAAATCCTCAAATGGAGCTTGAGGAGAAGGACCATTTTGTGTTAGCATTTGATATATAACTTCACGCAATATTTTAAGATCTTGTGTTGTTTGTCCGATAATATGAGATGCTAAAAGTGAAGCCGAAGCTTGCCCTAGTACACATGCATGTATTTCATGGGCAAAATCCGTAATAATACCATTTTCCACTTTTAAATCTACAGTGATTGTTGAACCACAAAGATGTGCATGTTTTCTTGATGTTGCATCAGGATTATTAAGACGCCCAATTTTGCCTATATGTGCAGCATATTTAAGTATTTTATCATTATAGATATTATCAATCATATGCTATTGCCTGAAATTTTGAGAGTTGTGATTGTTTAAACTTTTAATTCGCTTATATAGAGATTATACAAAATGAAATAGGTATGGAGCAAATGCTTTGTATAGAGTAAGCTTGGAGTTTTTGAATGCGTAACGTTGTTAAAGAAGACGCGAATTTATCTGAAGAAAAGCGTCCGAGTATTGAAGAGGTGGAAGAAGCGATTCGTACATTACTCTTATGGATAGGGGAAAATCCAAATAGAGAAGGGCTTTTAGATACTCCAAAACGTATGGCCAAGGCATATCGAGAGCTGTTTAATGGTTATAGTCAATCGGTTAAAGAAACCTTAGGCACAGTTTTTGAAGAGGTTTCAGGATACAATGAAGCCGTAATCGTAAAAAATATACCTTTTTATTCACACTGTGAGCATCATATGATTCCAATTATTGGGAAAGCACATATAGCATATCTTCCTAATGCAAAAATTGTTGGCCTTTCAAAAATTGTACGTATTGTAGATATTTTTTCTCGTCGTTTACAAACACAAGAAGCTATGACAGCGCAAGTGGCTCACGCGTTAAAAACGTATCTGAAGCCTCATGGTGTAGCAGTATTGATTGAGGCTGAGCACATGTGTATGGCTATGAGAGGAATCCAAAAACAGGGCTCTACAACAATTACAAAAAACTTTCATGGTTATTATGAAAAAGATCAAGCGGCACAAGCACATTTTATGATGATGATTCAAAGATCATAGTAAAGCCCATATTTCTCGTAATCTCTATTAAGTTATAAAGCATCCGGATAAAATAAATTATGAGAAAAAGAAAATTGGCTTGTACCTTTCTTTATGATTTGTTAAAGGCTAAAAACCAAGTTTTTTCTTTCTACGTGCGGTCGTGGCGGAATTGGTAGACGCGCAGCGTTGAGGTCGCTGTGGGGCAACCCGTGGAAGTTCGAGTCTTCTCGACCGCACCAGTTAGCGGTGAGTCTCTCCATAATGACATGAATTTATTTAGAGAGAGGGTATGTATACGCATTATAGAAAAATCTTTGTTATATGTTATTTGTTGGTGTGTTTCTAAGAATGTTTCATTTTTTATTACTTTATCTATGCATTTGAAATGTTATATTTTTATAAGGTGGGGTGACATTGCTGTGAGAAGTATAATGATTCTGAAATATTTAACACTTCTTATTTGTATTTCTTTATTGTCAGCATGTAGTGATTCACGTGCTGTACTTTGGCATGGTGTGCATGCAACTCCTTCTATGACTGCAGTAGAAAGGGAAGTTGAAGGGAATCCGGTTCCTCCAAAAGCTATTGTTCCAGTGTATGTTGCAACAAGTCGTATGATGCAAAATAATTACGCTCAACCTTATGGTGCAGAGCGATCAAATAAAGTTCATTATAATCGCATTGATGTAGGAATTCCTCAGCAACATGTAAAGGGAGTTGTTGAAATAAATGCGTATAAACCTACGCATGATAAGTATTTTGCAGCAGTAGCATTGCAAAAATACGATAATAAAGAACAGTTTAAACAGCAATTAAATGCTGCTTTAGCAAAAAAGCCAAAAGGAAAAAGAGAAATTTTTCTTTTTATCCATGGGTATAATAATAATTTTGCAGATGGTACATTTCGTACAGCACAGTTTACACACGATTATTCTTTAAATGTTGTCGCTGTGCATTATTCTTGGCCTTCCGCCGGATCTGTTCCTCTTTATATTTATGACCGTGACAGTGCTAATTTTGCTCGTGACGGATTGATAGAGCTTTTAACACTTATTAGTGAAACCAATGCTGATCAAATTTCGGTTATTGCACATTCTATGGGCAATTTTGTTATAATGGAAGCATTTAGAACTTTAGCCTTACAGAAAAAATATAAGCCTATTCGTCGTATTACAAGTTTATTAATGGCTGCACCAGATATTGATGTTGATGTATTTGAGCGCCAACTTAATGATATAAAAAAACTCCCGCAGCCAACAGCTATTTTAGTATCCAGAGCAGATAAAGCTCTCGCGGTTTCAGGGCGCCTTACGGGTGGACATCATCGTGTGGGCGATGGCTCAGATATTGAAATGTTGCGTAAAAATGGAATAGCTGTTCTTGATTTCTCTCATGTGGATGGGGGAGCACACAATGTCTTTGCATCTTCGCCAACGTTGATGGCTCTTTCTCGAGAAGGTTCTTTGGCTTCCACAATTATGCAAGGCACAGAATTGTCACCTAGTCAAGCCCTTCTTGCTGATAGTAGTAGTGTGTTGGAGAAAACAACACATCTTATCCTTTATACACCTGTACGTTTTCTCTCTCCGAGGATTCCTCGTTGATAGTGAAAAGAGAGAAGGGATTCCATCGAATAATGCATTGGAGGTAATATTTTTTAGCACTTTCTTTAGAATGGTTTTGTAAGATGAAAAATAAATAGCGGGATGAATATAAAAAACAGTCATTAGGTGGATTTTTGATGATTGCACAGGAACGCTATGTTAATACGCCTACAGTTGTTGATTATTTATCTCATTCCGCAATTAAGTTGTTAGACATTCATGCTATGCTTGTGAAGGTGAGAAAAGGTGATATGGGGGAAAAACCAAATTTATTGCGTCAAATTGATTCTACAAAAAAACAGTTAGATGAGATAAGCCATGCTCTTATTTTAGAATATCGTAAACGCCAAGAAAATGAGCGTTTTTTTAAACAAATTCTGCTATCCATTTCCGATCAACTTTTTGCGCTTAATAATGGTTTTAAGGAAACAGGACGTCTTTTTTTTCAAGAAGTTAGAATACTTCAATCTCAGATGCAATGCTTATATGAGGGAAAGGAGAGGCTGCATTTGTTGAATAGCCAAGAATCTTTTTGTTCTCCATCAAAGATTGATGAAGTCATTAAACAGTTACAAAAAGCACGAGAAAAACTTATTCTTGAAAGCCCACATCTTTTTGAAAAAAGCACAAAAGCTAAACAATAAAAGTTCTTTAGTTGAGCAGATAGATAATTTGAATTTTACAGCAAAAAATGCTGTTAGATAGAAGGCTATAATCTTTTTTAAGAAAAGAATTTGCTTTAAGAAATGAAACACATGTATTTTATAATCACACTCTTTATCGCATTAAAGCTTTAAAAGACTTTGGTTATATCTTTCCTAAAGTTAAGGCTGATGCATTAGGTGGCTTTATTGAAGAAAATATTTGTGGAAAGAACTTAAAAAAACTATCTGATTCTTTTAATAATGGCTCACCGGATAATTTTGCTAATATTATGGAGTTGTTAGTATATTCATTAGAAACTTAAATTCTAATATTGTTCTTGATAGGAATCAGCTGAATTTAAAGCATTAAAAAAGAAATTTGATAAAAATAACACGTTTTTTTAATTCACGCCCAGCTCCATCTTCTCCTGAATTTAAAAATGCTCGGAAAATGAATAAACTACAGGTGGAACAAAAAAAGCATATGGTGCCCCCAGAGAGCGAATCAGGCTTTATTAGCAAGAATCAGATTGTGTAAAGATGCGCAAGGACGTATTGATGTCTATAGCTTTTTATGATTCAATAAAAAAAGTAAGTATTAAAGAAAAAATCTCAAATCAGAAATTAAAGGTGGTCTAAAAGGTGGACCCAAAAAGGTGGACGAGCAATGCTTGAAAAGGTGGACGAGAGGGGACGTTAAGTGAGGGCGATTCATCGGTTATCAGCATCATTCGTAAAGACGTCTCCGCAGGGTAAATATTGTGACGGGGCAGGGCTATGGTTAAATGTTCGAAAAGACAATACACGCTCTTGGTTTTTTCGTTATACGCACCACAATAAGCG